>NZ_JBFUKN010000008.1:0-110663 GCF_056400845.1 Mycobacterium sp. P4_H6
GAACAGCGGCGCGAGATAGGCCAGACTGCCGAGCATCCCCAGCAGCAGCGGTGGCAGCGACAGCGCACACCAGAAGGCGGCCTGAGCGGACTCGGAGAAAATCGAGTCATCCCAGGATTTGCTCAGGGTGCGTTTGGTGATGGGCCAGACGTGATGACGTGATGGCTTCGCCGGGAGCTGATCGGTCATCACCAGACCAGCATTCCCGACGATGGACTCCGCCGCCCGGTATCACCGGACGGGCGGGTCGCTACGCGTCGACTGCGCCGACCTCGATCACGGCAGCCAGCTCGATCAGCTTGGCTTCGTGTTCGTTGGCATGGTGTTGGCAGAACAACAGCTCGGCGCCTGACGGCAGCTTCGCGCGTACACGCGCGGCAGCACCACAGCGGTCGCAGCGATCGGCCCGGGTCAGTTCCGGACTTGTCAGAGTTGCGTTCACGGCACTTCCTCCGTTCAGCTTTGGTGCGTATGTCTACTGTGTCAGACGTTTTCGGTTCTGGCCTTGTTCCCTCGGGGTTCACCGGTGTGTCGTGTCTCACTGCGTGTGCGTTACCGGGGGAGCAAGCTGGAAATCATGGGTACCCAGAACGCCGTCCTTGTGCACCTGTGCGCCGACCACGAATGGCAGCGCGCGCTGGAGAGCGGTGCGCATCGCCCCGCGTCCCTGGCCGAAGCCGGTTTCATTCATCTTTCGTCCCCTGAACAGGTCCATCTGCCGGCCAACCGCCTGTACGCGGGGCGCACTGATCTTGTGTTGCTGAACATCGATGCCACGCGGCTGTCCGATCCGGTTCGCTGGGAGCCGGGTGTGCCGACCGATCCTGAATCGATGCTGTTCCCACACCTGTACGGGCCGTTGCCCGCTGAGGCTGTGACAAGTGTCACGCGTTATCTGCCCGCCGCGGACGGCTCGTTCGCTGAGTTGCCGGCGACTCCCGAATAGACCACGGCCGCCTCGAAATCCACGCCGCCATCGTAGACGCGAAAGCTGGGACGTTAGGTTGGGGGAGTGAGTGCATCCGGGCGCGTCGCGGTGGTGACCGGCGCCAGCCGCGGCGCCGGTCGTGGTATCGCGGTGGCACTCGGGGCGCACGGCTGGCGGGTCTATGTGACCGGTCGCTCCATCGCGGATTCCGGCACGGCCGAACTGGTCGGCGCGGCCGGCGGCGTCGGTGTGGCGGTGCCCGTCGACCATGCCGACGATGACGCGGTGGCGCGGTTGTTCGCCCGCGTGCGTGACGAGGACGGCGGGCTGGATCTGCTCGTCAACAACGCGGCCGTGATCCACGACGAGCTCACCGGTGCGAAACCGTTCTGGGAGAAGCCGGTCGGGCTGGGCGATGTGCTCGACGTCGGGCTGCGCTCGGCCTATGTGGCGTCCTGGCACGCGGCGCCGCTGCTGATCACCCGGCCCCGCGCACTGATCGCCTTCACCTCGTCACCGGGTTCGGTCTGCTACATGCATGGCCCCGCCTACGGCGCCCAGAAGGCCGGGATCGACAAGATGGCGGCCGATATGGCCGTCGACTTCAGCGATACCGCCGTGGCGTGCGTGTCCATCTGGATGGGCATCCTGCTGACCGAACGGCTGCGCTCCGCGTTCGCCGGGAAGCCCGACGCGCTGGCGGCAACCGCGCAGCACGCCGAGACCCCGGAGTTCGCCGGGCATCTGATCGATGCGCTGTTCGCGGATCCGGAACTGGCCGCGCTGAGCGGGCACACATTGATCGCCGCCGAATTGGCCACCCGCTACGGGATCACCGACGAAGACGGGCGCCGTCCGCCGTCGCACCGCGAAATGCTCGGTTCGCCAAGGGAACCCAGCTCCGTGGTGATTCGCTGATTAACAAATGCCGATAACTTTGTAAACTGACCCACTGTGGCAATACTGTCCGGCTTCGCGCCGTGGATCGTCTACTGGATTCTGGTCGGCAACGTGCCCTTCACCGCCGCGGTGCTGGTGGCGCTGGCGGTCGCGGTGGCCTCCTACGCGATCGGGCGGGTCCGCGGCACCGCGGGCCGGACGCTGGAGATCGGCGCCATCGCCACCTTCGCGGTGCTGACGGTCCTGACGTTCACCGTCAGCCAGGCGTTCATGGAGCGCTGGATCCAGCCACTGAGCAGCCTGGGCATCCTGCTGGTCGCGCTCATCGGCGTGCTGGCCGGCAGGCCGTTCGTGCGCGAGTTCGCCGAAGCCGATCAGCCGGCCGAGGTGATCAAGAGCGAGCTGTTCGGCAAGATCACCACCCTGGTCACCTGGATCTGGGTCGCCGCGTTCGCCGGGATGACCATCTCCTCGGCGATCCCGCCGATCGTGCAGGGCGGTGCCACGATCCTTGACACCAAGACCCCGCTGTCGTTCATCTGCTACTGGGTGCTGCCCTTCGCCCTGCTCGGCGCGGCGGTGCTGGGTGGTCGGGTGCTGACGGAACGGATGGTGGCCGAGGCCACCAGCCCGCACACCGTCCGGCGCAGCACCTTCGTCGCGTTCAAGGAACTCGAGATCGACCAGCTGTACTACCTGGCCCGGGAACGGGCCGAGCGGGAGGCCGGCCCCGATCTGGAGGCCTACGACGTGAAGCTGGGCAGCCAGGGCGTGCCGCTGACCGGCGACGAATCCCGCGAATCGTGGCCGATGAGCTACAAGCTTCGTGAACGCCGCGTCAAGCACTGAGTGCGCAGCTTATAGCAAATACTTCTTCACTTGGCAACTAGTGGACTTGTTTTGCCTGTACAGAGGCATGTTTTCGGGCGTACATTCGATGCGGCTCGTGCAATCGGGTCGGCTCGAAAGGAGCGTGAGATGTCTGAGCAGCAGGACAACATCGAACTGATCAAGAAGGGTTACGAAGCGTTCTCCACCGGCGACGCGGAGACGACGATGTCGTTGTTCGATGACAACATCGAGTGGGTGCAGCCCGGCAACAGCACCATCAGCGGCACCTATCACGGCAAGGGCGAGGTCGGCCACTACATGGCCCTGCTCGGCGAGAAGAATGTGTCGGTCAAACTCAATCAGCTGTTGGCCGACGGCGACACCGTCGTGGCGCTGACCGAGGTGAGCGTGGGTGAGGACACGGCGCACGACGCGGACGTCTTCACCATCAAGGCGGGCAAGACCACCCGGGTCGAGGTGCACACGGACACCGCGATGATGGAACGGGTGTACGGCACCAAACAGCACGCGGCGCACTGAGCGCCCACACGAAACGGCCGCAACCAGCATGCTGGTTGCGGCCGTTTCGTTGTTCTCACCGAATCTAGTCCAGATAGTCGCGCAGAACCTGGGAGCGGCTCGGGTGGCGCAGCTTGCTCATCGTCTTGGATTCGATCTGACGGATGCGCTCACGGGTGACGCCGTAGACCTGGCCGATCTCGTCCAGGGTGCGGGGCTGACCGTCGGTCAGGCCGAACCGCAGCCGGACCACGCCGGCCTCACGCTCGGAGAGCGTCTCCAGCACCGACTGCAGCTGGTCCTGCAGCAGGGTGAAGCTCACCGCGTCCACGGCCACCACGGCCTCGGAGTCCTCGATGAAGTCGCCGAGCTGGCTGTCGCCCTCGTCGCCGATGGTCTGGTCCAGCGAGATCGGCTCACGCGCGTACTGCTGGATCTCCAGCACCTTCTCCGGCGTGATGTCCATTTCCTTGGCCAGCTCTTCGGGCGTGGGCTCGCGGCCCAGGTCCTGCAGCAGCTCGCGCTGGATACGGCCCAGCTTGTTGATGACCTCGACCATGTGCACCGGGATACGGATGGTGCGGGCCTGGTCGGCCATGGCGCGGGTGATGGCCTGCCGGATCCACCAGGTGGCGTACGTGGAGAACTTGTAGCCCTTGGTGTAGTCGAACTTCTCGACCGCGCGGATCAGACCGAGGTTGCCCTCCTGGATGAGATCCAGGAACGCCATGCCGCGGCCGGTGTAGCGCTTGGCCAGCGACACCACCAGACGCAGGTTGGCTTCGAGCAGGTGGTTCTTCGCGCGGTCGCCGTCGCGGCAGATCCACTGCATGTCGCGGCGCTGGGCCGCGGGCAGCTTCTCGCCCTTCTCGGTCAGCTCGGTCATCAGCTGGGTCGCGTACAACCCGGCCTCGATGCGCTTGGCGAGCTCGACTTCTTCTTCGGCGTTGAGCAGCGCCACCTTGCCGATCTGCTTCAGATAGGCACGGACCGAGTCCGCGGAGGCGGTGAGCTCGGCATCCTTGCGCGCCTGGCGCAGTGCCTCGGATTCCTCTTCGTCCCAGACGAAGTCACCGGAGGCCTTGTCCTTTTCGGACGGCTCGGCGATCTCCTCGTCGGCCTTGGCCGGCTTGGCCTTGGCATCGCCCGCGGTTTCCGCCTCGTCACCGTCGGCTTCGGCCTCTTCCGATTCCTCGGCGTCGTCCTCGGTCTCCAGGTCGTCGATCTCCACGTCCTCGACGTCGAGGACGTCGCCGGGCTCGACTTCGATGTCGTCGGTGGTTTCGATGTCCTCGCCTTCGGCGGAGACGTCCTTCTTGGACGCAACACCCTTGGCCGGGGCCTTCTTGGCGGGAGCTTTCTTGGCGGCCCGCTTCACAGGCGCCTTTGCAGCGGCCTTGGCGGGCGCCTTCTTCGCAGGCGTCTTGGTTGCGGTGGGCGTCACCAGCTCATCGGTTGCCGGGCTGGTCTTTGTCGCTGCCACGTACACCCTCTCGGTCTTGCGGATTCGATGGCGCGCGCAGGCGTCACCGAAAGTCGTCGGCTGTCTCGAATATTGGCGTTTGATCTCTGCTCGGATATCCGCCGCTATCTCGGTAGGCGGCCGCCATCAACCATTGTAACGACAGTGTGGGTGTGTACCGCGCCGAGCGGCAAATTTGACTCGGCGCGCGCGTCGTGTTCGTCCGGTTCAGGGTTCGACGTGGATGCCCTGAGCGGCCATCGCGGCGCCCACGATCCCGGCACTGTTGAGCAGGGCGGCCGGCACCACCGGGACGCGGTTCTTCAGCATCGGGATCCAGCGGTCGGCCTTGCGGCTGATGCCGCCGCCGGCGATGAAGAGGTCCGGCCAGATCGCGTTCTCGACCGCTACCAGCACTTTGGTGACCTCCTCGGTCCAGCGCTGGTAGTTCCACTCCTTGCGTTCCTTCACCGAGGACGCGGCGCGGTGCTCGGCCTCCTTGCCGCCCACCTCGAGGTGACCGAACTCGGTGTTGGGCAGCAGCACGCCGTTGTGGATGACGGCAGATCCGATACCGGTGCCGAACGTCAGAAGCACGATCAGACCGGTGTTGTCCTTGCCCGCGCCGTAGCGTTCCTCGGCCAGGCCGGCGGCGTCGGCGTCGTTGAGCACCGTCACCTCCTGCCCGCCGAGTTCGGCGCTGATGACCTTGGCCGCGTCGGTCCCGATCCAGCCCCTGTCGACGTTGGCGGCGGTCCGCACGATGCCGTTGGTCACCACACCCGGGTAGGTCACGCCGAGTTTGCCGGTCCAGCCGAATTCGCGGACCACGGCGGCGACGGTGGTGGCCACCGCGTCCGGGGTGGCCGGTTGCGGCGTGGCCAGCTTGAACCGCTCGCCGACCAGTTCGCCGGTGTCCAGATCGACGATCCCACCCTTGATGCCGCTGCCGCCGACGTCGACGCCGAATCCGGTGTTGGTCGATTCGGTCACTGGAACGCTCCTAAGCAGGCGGCGGACAAGGCAATTCGCCACCACATTAACGGTTTGTGGTGCGATGTAGCCATGCCGGATGACAACGATCCCCAGACGCTGCGCGCGGTGGCAGAACAACTGGCCACCGAGGCGGCGGCTTTCGTACGGACCAGGCGGGCCGAGGTGTTCGGCGCGGTGCCGGCCTCCGGTGCGGTGCAGACAGGTTCGATTCAGACCAAGAGCACCCCGACCGATCCGGTCACCGTGGTCGATACCGAGACCGAGCGCCTGCTGCGCGAGCGGCTCGCCGAACGCCGGCCCGGCGATCACATCCTGGGCGAGGAGGAGGGCGGTTCGGCGGTGGCCGCGCCCGGCGAGCCGGTCTGGGTGATCGACCCGATCGACGGGACGGTCAACTTCGTCTACGGCATCGAGGCCTACGCGGTCTCGGTCGGCGTGCAGATCGATGGCGTCTCGGTGGCCGGCGCGGTGGCCAATGTGGCGACCGGCGAGCTGTATTCGGGCGCGGTCGGTCACGGCGCGAGCGTGACCCGCGAGGGTGTGTCGACCGCGTTGCGGTGCAACACCATCGATGACCTGTCGCTGGCGCTGTTGGGTACCGGGTTCTCCTACGAGGCCGAGCAGCGCCGACGGCAGGCCGCGGTGTTGGCGGCGCTGCTGCCCGGGGTGCGCGATGTCCGCCGGATCGGGTCGTGCGCCCTGGACCTGTGCATGGTGGCCGCCGGGCGCCTGGACGCCTATTTCGAGGACGACGTGCACGTGTGGGACTGGGCGGCGGGTGCGGTGATCGCTTCCGAGGCCGGTGTCGTGCTGCGGTTGCCGACCTCCACGGGTGACGCGCAGGACGTACTGGTGGCCGCCGCGCCGGGCGTGGCGGCCGCGCTCGACGAGGCGCTGGCGCGCGCCAGGTAGCTCAGCAGGTGGCGCTGTGGATCTTGGTCAGCAGCGACGCATCGGCGGGCTGGGTAGCGTCCGGACGCAGACCCGCCAGCATGGCGTCGATGTCGTCGCTGCGGCTGAACTCGCTGAACTCGGTGCCCACGGCGAGGTCCACCGAGTCATCGGAGCGGCCGTCGAGGAACAGTTCGGTGCAGGGTGCGACCAGCCATACCGCGGCCGCGGCGGCCCGCCCGGTCTCACCGAACCGGATCTGGCCCTGGCATTCGAGCCGGCCGTTGGCGTACACGGGGTCATTGGCGGCGGTGGGCTGGGCGAAGCCCAGATCGCGCAGCGCGCCGGACACCTCGGCGGCCTGACCGCCCTGGCCGCTGGCATTGAGCACCTGCACCCGGGTGTCGGCCAGCCGCGACGGCATCACCTCGGCCATTTCGGCGGGGGAGACCTGCTGGCCGAGCACCGGCTGGCTGGCATCGCCGCTCGGCGGGGGCGGCGCGTTGCAGGCCACCGCCTCGGGGACTGCGGTGGACTGATTGAGCGCAATCACCCACACCACGCCACTCACCAAGGCGAGCACGAGGAACAGGCACAGCACAGGCACATGGTTGCGGCGGCGGAACGGACGACCGTGTTTGTCGAACGCTGTGCCCTCGGTGATGGATGCGACCACCCCTGCACCTTAAGGGCACGCCAGGGCATGCGTTCCTACCAGGGGTTTTGCTCTGTGATATAAATCACAGTCAATCTACGCCGATTCCGGGCACGAATCATTTGGTGTAGGCGTTCGACGCTGGTACAAAGCACTGCTGCAAGGGTGCTGCAAACGGTACCGGAGGGGATGAATATGGCTACCGACTACGACGCTCCACGGCGAACCGAGACAGACGATGTGTCCGAGGATTCGCTGGAAGAGCTCAAAGCGCGACGTAACGAGGCCCAATCGGCCGTCGTTGACGTCGATGAATCAGAGTCCGCGGAATCTTTCGAGCTTCCGGGTGCCGATCTGTCCGGTGAGGAGTTGTCAGTTCGGGTCGTCCCGAAGCAGGCCGATGAGTTCACCTGCTCCAGCTGCTTCCTGGTGCATCACCGCAGCCGGCTGGCCAGTGAGAAGAACGGGCTGTACGTCTGCACCGACTGCGCGGCGTGACCCGAGGGGTCAGCTGCGCAGTGCGGCCAGCACCCGGTCAGGGTGTCGGCAGCTGACCAACCAGTACGGGGTGGGGTCGTCCGGATCATCGAGCACGATGAGCACCATCGGACCGACCCACGCCCTGTGCAGGACATAGGCCGCAGGGTCGAGTTGGCGGCCCAATGCCGCCGACTTGGCCGACCTGGGCACCTCCGCCGACCGTGAGATGACGCTCAACGGAAGGTGGGCCGGGCCCGCCCACAGCTCGACGGCGCCATCGGGCCCATCCCCGTTCTGCACCACCCGGATCTCCATGCGGCCCGCCCACATCAGCGCCGCCGCGGCGACCGGCAACAGCACCGCATAGGGCGTCCAGTCCGGCAGGCCCTCCACGCCCATGTTGACTTCGGCGGCGATCAGGGCCGCGAGCCCCAATCCGGGCAACCAGAACCACCACGGCAGCCGCAGGCGCTCGCGGTAGCGCACGGTTTGGGTGATGGCGCGCGTGTCGGACACGTGCCCAAGAGTAATCTCATCCGTCGTGCCCACCTCTCTGGCTGTCGTGAGATTGGATCCCGACCTCCCCATGCCCGGCCGGGCCCACGATGGCGACGCCGGCGTCGACCTGTTCAGCGCCGTCGATGTGGAACTGGCGCCCGGTCACCGGTCGCTGGTTCCGACGGGGATCRCCGTCGCCATCCCGCACGGGATGGTCGGCCTGATCCATCCGCGGTCGGGATTGGCGACCCGCGTTGGGCTTTCGATCGTCAACACGCCCGGCACCGTCGACGCCGGTTACCGTGGCGAGATCAAGGTGACATTGATAAATCTCGACCCGCAGGAGCCGATCGTGGTGCGGCGCGGAGATCGCATCGCTCAGCTGCTGGTGCAGCGGGTCGAGCTGCCGGAGCTCATCGAGGTGTCATCCTTCGACGAGGCCGGGCTGGCCGACACCACCCGCGGTGCGGGTGGGCATGGTTCATCCGGCGGACATTCGAGCTTGTGAAAGAAGGCGACAGCGTGACTGACGAAGCCGAAGACTTCGATGGACCGTTCGATATCGAGGATTTCGACGACCCGGAGTCGGCGAAGCATGCCCGCCTTGACCTCGGGTCCGTCCTGGTCCCGATGCCGGCGGCCGGCCAGGTGCAGGTCGAACTGACCGACCAGGGGGTGCCCAGCTCGGTGTGGGTCGTCACCCCCAACGGGCGGTTCACCATCGCGGCCTACGCGGCCCCGAAATCGGCCGGGTTGTGGCGCGAGGTGGCCGCAGAGCTCGCCGACTCGTTGCGCAAGGACGGCGTCAAGGTCCGCGTGGAGGACGGCCCGTGGGGCCGTGAGGTGGTGGGGGCCAGTACCTCGGCGCCGGAGGGCCAACAGCCCGGGGTGGTCCGCTTCATCGGCGTCGACGGCTACCGCTGGATGATCCGCTGTGTGGTCAACGGACTGCCCGAGAACGCCGACGCGCTGGCCGCGGAGGCGCGGGAATCCTTGGCGGACACTGTGGTTCGTCGCGGTGACACGCCGCTGCCGGTGCGCACCCCGCTGACCGTGCAACTGCCCGAAGCGATGGCCGCCCAGCTGCGCGCCGCCGCCG
The DNA here is from genome assembly GCF_056400845.1 of Mycobacterium sp. P4_H6. Taxonomy (NCBI): domain Bacteria; kingdom Bacillati; phylum Actinomycetota; class Actinomycetes; order Mycobacteriales; family Mycobacteriaceae; genus Mycobacterium; species Mycobacterium sp. P4_H6. The sequence continues at coordinate 9,260 of NZ_JBFUKN010000008.1, forward strand.
AACAGGCCCAGGCGCAGGCCCAAGCCCAAGCCCAGGCGCAGGGTCAGGTGCCGCCGGAGCCCGCGGCACGGCGCAGCGCCGAAGGTTCGGCGATGCAGCAGATGCGCAGCACCATCACCGGCGGTTAGAGCTCCAGCAGGGCGGCCACACACGCAGCCCCCAGCCGTGACGGGTCGGCGCCCATCTCGTCGAGCGTCACCGTGTGCAGCGACGCGTGCCGGGCCGCGGCGGCCCATTCGACCGCGACATCGGCCGGGTGGACGGGATCGTCCACAGCGGCCGCCAGGCCCATCGGCACCGTCAGCGCGGTCAGTTCCTCGACCGTAGGTGCCACATAGGCGGCGGCCTCGGCCATGGCATCGGGTAGCGCGGGCCACTGGGCCAGCCAGGAGCGGGTCAACTCGGCGGCCAGCCACGGCGGACTACCGGCCTGCATCGCCGCGATGGTGGCGGAAAGCCCTTCCTCGCGCAATTGCTGCGCCGAATGACGTGCGGTGAGCGCGGCGGGCGCATTGCCGGGTGCACCCGACCAGGCGGGCAGCGCCGCCAGCACTGCCACGACCCGGCTGGGGTGCTGCAGCGCCCAGGCGGTGGACACCGCGGCCCCGATGGACACGCCGCCGACAGCGATCGGCGCACCGCTGCGCGCGGCGTCATCCAGTGCGGCCAGGTAACCGGCGATCAGCCGGGACGGTTCCGGCTCGGGTGTGACGACAATCGCACCCAGTTCGTGCAGCGGCCCGGAAAACGCCCGGTAGACGTAGTCGTCATCGGATCCGGTCCCGGCCAGCAGAACCGTTGTCACACCACGTAAGTTGACCGCCATCACACGATGGTGACAGTTCCGCCGCAACGCCCGGGCGCGACGTGGCGAATCGGAACCAACAGGTCTACGGTGGCGTTGGTCAGGTAGTGGATCCACGACGGATCCGCGGCAGGGAGAGGTATGGCTACGGCCGAAGGGTATCTGCGTCGGCTCACCCGCCGACTGACGGAAGACCCCGAGCAGCTCGACGTCGAAGAACTCAGCGACGAGGCCGCCGGCACCGGCGCGCAGAAGGCAATCAACTGTCAGCGCGGCCAGGAAGTCACCATGGTCGGCACCCTGCGCAGCGTCGAGTGCAACGGCAAGGGCTGCGCCGGCGGCGTGAAGGCCGAATTGTTCGACGGCACCGACTCGGTCACCCTGGTGTGGCTGGGACAGCGCCGCATCGCGGGCATCGAATCCGGCCTGAGACTGCGCGTACACGGGCGCCTCGGCCAGCTCGACAACGGCACCAAGGCCATCTACAACCCGCTCTACGAGATTCAGAAGTGACGGAGCAGAACTCCGAGCAATCCACCGCCGACGCTGCCGCCGAGGAGCCGCCCAAGAAGGGCGCCCAGGCCGTTCTGGAGCAGATGGGCGGCATCAGCGGGCTGATCTACTCCTCGCTGCCGGTACTGGTGTTCGTGCCGGTCTCCACCAACTTCGGGCTGATGCCTGCGATCTACGCCGCCCTCGGGGTGGCGGCGCTGGTGCTGGTCTGGCGGCTGATCCGCAAGGAGTCGCTGCAACCGGCCGTGTCCGGGTTCATGGGCGTCGGCATCAGTGCGCTCATCGCCTACCTGGTCGGCGAATCCAAAGGCTATTTCCTGTTGGGCATCTGGTCCTCGCTGGTGTGGGCGTCGGTGTTCCTGCTCTCGGTGCTGATCCGGCGGCCCGTCGTCGGCTACATCTGGGGCTGGGTCAACAACCACGACCGCGACTGGCGCAAGGTGCGCCGGGCCGTGCTGGCCTTCGACATCGCGACGCTGACCTGGGTGGCGGTCTTCGCGTCGCGTTTCGTGGTGCAGCGCCACCTCTACGACGCCGACGACACCGGCCTGCTCGGGGTCGCCCGGATCGCCATGGGCTGGCCGCTGACCGGGGTGGCCGCGGTCATCACCTACTTCGCCATCAAAGCCGCGCAGCGGGCGCTACACGCGCACGAGCCCGCTCAGCGCGCCTGAGGATGCAGCAGCAGCTCGCGTAGTTCGTCCTCGGCGCCGGCGGTGGCTACGAACACCAGCTCGTCGCCGCCCTCCAGCGGCTCGTCGCCCTCGGGCACGATCACTCGTGGGCCGCGCAGAATCGTCACCAGGGACGCGTCACGCGGCAGGTTGAGCCGCTTGACGGCCTTGCCGCCCCACGGGGTGTCATCGGGCAGGGTGATCTCGACCAGGTTGGCCTGTCCCTTACGGAAGCTCAGCAGCCGCACCAGGTCACCCACGGCAACGGCCTCCTCGACGAGCGAGGCCAGCATGCGCGGGGTGGACACCGCCACGTCGACGCCCCAGTTCTCGTCGAACAGCCACTCGTTGCGGGGGTCGTTGACCCGCGCGACCACCCGGGGCACCGCGAACTCGGTCTTGGCCAGCAGGCTCAGTACCACGTTGGCCTTGTCGTCGCCGGTGGCGGCGATCACGACGTCGAACTCCTCGAGGCGCACCGACTCCAGCAGGCTGAGCTCGCAGGCATCACCGAGACGCCAGTGCGCGGCCGGGATGGCGTCGACGTCGATGTGTTCGGGGTCGCGTTCCAGCAGCGTGACGTCGTGGCTGGCGACGAGTTCGCGGGCGATGGAACGGCCGACTGCGCCGGCTCCGGCGATGGCGACTTTCATCAGCGGTCGTTGTCCTCGCTCGGGGGTAGGGCTGAAATCGCCAGGGCCTCGGCGATATGGCCGGAGATGGCGGCGATGAACACGTGGTCACCGGCCTGGATGATGGTCTTGGTGTCGGGCAGCAGTCCGGTGCCCAGTCGCAGCATGAACGCGACGCGGCCGCCGGTCGCGGCCTCCAGTTCGGTCACCGCGTGGCCCGCCCAGTCCTCGTGCAGCGGTAGTTCGGCCACGCCGACATTGCCGGACGGGTCACGCCATTTGGTGGTCTCGGATTCCCGGGTGAGCACGTTGAGCAGACGGTCGGTGGTCCATGGCACGGTGGCCACGGTGGGGATGCCCAGGCGCTCGTAGACGGCGGCGCGCTTGGCGTCGTAGATACGGGCGACGACGCGTTCGACGCCGAAGGTCTCGCGCGCCACGCGGGCGGAGATGATGTTCGAGTTGTCGCCCGAGGACACCGCGGCAAAGGCGCCCGCCTCCTGAATTCCGGCGCGCAGCAGCACATCCCGGTCGAAGCCCATGCCGAGCACCCGTTCACCGGGGAACTCGGGGGACAGCCGGTTGAACGCGGTCGCATCCCGGTCGATCACGGCCACCTCGTGGCCGATCCTGGCCAAGCCGTCCGCCAGCGATGCGCCTACCCGGCCGCACCCCATCACCACTACCCGCACCCTCGGTCCTCTCTGGCCGCTGTCCAGGAATACCGCAACATCGAACACGCCATTCAACCAGCGCACCCGGAACGCTACAGCCAAACCCGGGTGCGCTTACTCTTGGCACTCGTGTCCAAGCTATCGACCGCCACGCGCCGGCTGGTCCTCGGTAGACCCTTCCGCAGCGACAAGCTGGGTCACACGCTGCTACCGAAGCGGATAGCGCTGCCGGTGTTCGCCTCCGATGCGTTGTCGTCCACCGCCTACGCACCCGAGGAGATCTTCCTGGTGCTGTCGGTGGCCGGGCTGTCGGCGTACTCGTTCGCACCGTGGATCGGGCTGGCGGTGGCGGCCGTCATGCTGATCGTGATCGCCAGCTACCGCCAGAACGTGCACGCCTACCCGTCCGGCGGCGGTGACTACGAGGTGGTCACCACCAATCTCGGGCCGACGCCCGGGCTGACGGTCGCCAGCGCGCTGCTGGTGGATTACGTGCTGACCGTAGCCGTGTCGATGTCCTCGGCGATGGCCAACATCGGATCGGCGGTGCCGTTCATCGCCCAGCACAAGGTGTGGTTCGCCGTGGCGGCGATCCTGATACTGGCCTCGCTGAACCTCCGCGGTATCCGGGAGTCGGGCACCGCCTTCGCCATCCCCACCTACGCCTTCATGTTCGGCATGGTCGTCATGCTGGCGTGGGGTTTCTTCCAGATCTTCGTGATGGGCCACGAGCTCAAAGCGGAATCCGCAAATTTCGAGGTGCGGACCGAGCACGGTGAGATCCTCGGGTTCGCGTTGGTGTTCCTGGTGGCGCGGGCTTTCTCCTCGGGGTCCGCGGCGCTGACGGGTGTGGAAGCCATCAGCAACGGTGTCCCGGCCTTCCGGAAACCCAAGTCGCGCAACGCCGCGACCACCCTGCTGCTGCTCGGTGCGATCGCCACCACGCTGTTCATGGGGATCATCCTGCTGGCCAAGGAAACCGGCGTGAAGATGGCCGAGCGGCCCGCCGAACAACTGGTCGGCGCCCCGGACGGCTACCACCAGAAAACCCTGATCGCGCAGTTGGCCGATGCGGTGTTCCACGACTTCCCGGTCGGGCTCTTCCTCATCGCCCTGGTCACCGCCCTGATCTTGGTACTGGCCGCCAACACGGCGTTCAACGGTTTCCCGGTGCTGGGATCGATCCTGGCCCAGGACCGCTACCTGCCGCGTCAGCTGCACACCCGCGGCGACCGGCTGGCGTTCTCCAACGGCATCCTGTTCCTGGCGTTCGCCGCCGTCGCGTTCGTGATCGCTTTCCAAGCCGAGACCACCGCGCTGATCCAGCTCTACATCGTCGGCGTGTTCGTCTCGTTCACCCTCAGCCAACTCGGCATGGTGCGGCACTGGACCCGCTTCCTCAAGATCGAGAACGACCCCGCGACGCGGCGCAAGATGATGCGGTCACGGGTGATCAACGCGGTCGGCTGTCTGTGTACCGGCGCGGTGCTCGTGGTCGTGGTGATCACAAAGTTCCTCGCCRGAGCGTGGATCGCGATCCTGGCGATGGCCGTGCTGTTCGTGATCATGAAACTGATCCGCAGGCACTACGACACGGTGGCCCGTGAGCTCGACGAGCAGGAAGCCGACCTGGAGGATGTCGTGCTGCCCAGCCGCAACCACGCGGTGGTGCTGGTGTCCAAACTGCACCTGCCGACCCGTCGGGCGCTGGCCTACGCGCGGGCCACCCGCCCGGACGTGCTGGAGGCGATCACGGTCAGCGTCGATGACGCCGAGACCCGTGAGCTCGTGCACACCTGGGAGGAGAGTGATGTCAGCACCCCGCTGAAGGTCATTGCCTCGCCCTATCGCGAGATCACCCGGCCGGTACTGGATTACGTCAAACGGGTCACCAAGGAATCACCGCGCACCGTGGTGACGGTGTTCATCCCCGAGTACGTGGTGGGCCATTGGTGGGAGCAGGTGCTGCACAACCAGAGCGCGCTGCGGTTGAAGGGCAGACTGCTCTTCGAACCGAACGTCATGGTGACTTCGGTACCCTGGCAGCTCAACTCGTCGGAGCGGCTCAAGACACTGCAGCCGCAGTCAGCCCCCGGCGATGCACGAAGAGGATTTCTTGATTGACCGCACCCGAGGCTGACCTGATCCTGACCACAGGGCCGGCCGCCAATGGCGGTAGTTGCGTGGCGCGCCACGACGGCCGTGTCGTCTTCGTGCGCTACGCGCTGCCCGACGAGGTGGTGCGGGTGCGTGTGGTGTCCGAACGCGGATCGTATTGGCATGCCGATGTTGTCGAGGTGATCGAGCCGTCACCGGACCGCGTCGAGTCACTGTGCACCATCGCCGGCCGGGACGGTGCGGGCTGTTGTGATCTGGCATTCGCCGATCCGGCCGCCGCCCGTCGCATCAAGGGCGCGGTGGTCGCCAATCAGCTGGAGCGCCTCGGTGGCCACGAATGGTCCGGGGTGGCCGAGGAAGTCGGCGATCGCGGGGCGACGGGGTGGCGCACCCGGGTGCGCCTGGACGTCTCGGAAGCCGGCCGGGCGGGCTTCCACCGCTATCACAGCGCCGAGTTGGCCGACGACTTGAACTGCGCGCAGTTGCCGGACGGGATGCTCGACGGCCTGGACGGGTCGCGCTGGCCGCCCGGGGCGCAGCTGCATGTGGCCCTGGATGACCACGGGCGGCGCCATGTGGTGCAGGCCGGTCCGCGTAACGGCGGACGCAAGGCGAGCACGCAGGTCGTCGAGGGTGACTATGAGGCCGTGCAGGAGATCGACGGTCGGCAATGGCGGATTCCGGTCACTGCGTTCTGGCAGGCCCACCGCGATGCGCCGCGCGTGTACAGCTCCCTGGTGAGCGAGGCGGCCGGTCTGCAGCCCGGTATGACGGCGTGGGATCTCTACGGCGGGGCAGGCGTTTTCGCGGCTGTGCTGGCCGAGGGCGTGGGGGTGACCGGGCGGGTGCTCACCGTCGACACATCTCGTGGCGCGGCCCGCTCCGCACGGGCGGCGCTGGCCGATCTGCCGCAGGTCTCGGTGGTGACGGATTCTGTGCGCCGCGCATTGTCGGCGGAGCAGAGCCGGGCCGATGTGGTGGTGCTGGATCCTCCGCGGGCCGGCGCGGGCCGGGAGGTCATCGAGCAGTTGGCCGCCGCCGAGGTGTCGCGCATCATCCATATCGGCTGTGAGGCAGCGTCATTCGCCCGCGACGTGGGGGAGTACCGACGACAGGGCTATGCCGTGGAGCAGTTGCGGGTGTTCGATTCGTTCCCGCTCACCCACCACGTGGAATGTGTGGCGGTACTCAGCCGGTAATCAGGCCGCGCGGTTCACCGTGACGAGATGCACGTCGCGGGTCAGGATGCGCAGACCGCCGGCTATCGGTGGTGCCATCGATCGGTAGGTGGCTCCGGTGGGAGTGGTGTGTTCGGCCACGTGCCGCCCGTCCGGATCGAAAAGGGTACGGACTTTCCAGCCCGGTCGTTCCTTGACGTAATTGCAGCGCTCGCACGAGCCCCGACCGTTCCGTGCGTTCGTGCGGCCGCCGCGGGAGTGCGGCGCGCTGTGATCGATATGGCGAATCGGCGCATCGCAGTACGGGGTTCGGCAGGTCTGATCGCGCAGCCGGATGAACTGTGCCAAGCCCTCCGGGAACGCGCGGGCGCGAGAATCCATCGCGACCAACGCGCCGCTCTCCGGGACCGCGTAGAGCCGGCGTAGCTCGGCCCAACCCTGTTCGTCGATGGCCTCGGTGATCATGCTGCGCGCCACGGCGGCCGGGATCGGTTCGTAGTCCTGGACCGCGGCGGCGTCATCGCTGTTCCCCAGCAGGGCCTCATCGGAGATCACCACATTGACCGTGATCGGCACCGGGACGTCAGCCGGGCGTCCGGTCACGCGCTCGATGAGGGTGTCGGCCATGGTCTGGCCGCGTGAGCGACCGTCGGGGTTGGTGTCGGCGGCGCGTTTCAGGCTCGCGTAGCAGGACACGCCCTGCGCCATCGGAAGCAGCGCGGTCAGGTACACCATGTTGTCCGGTGCCGGCCGGCTGGTCACGTTGCGTTCTTCGGGTGCCTTGGCGGCCCGGTCGACGATGGCCTGCGGATCGAGCGTGTAGGCGATGTTCTTGGCCTTGGCGGTGATCCGTTTGTTGCCCAACCCATCGAGCGAGGCGGGGTCTGCGCACATCTGATGATCGAGCCGGCGGCGGTCCTCGACCGTCAGGCACGCCGATTCCCGCACGATCAACGTGGCTCGCCATTCCGAGAGCACACCGGCTTCCAAAGCGGCCAACGTGCAGGGCATTTCATTGACCAACGCCTTCGCGAACCCGAGGTGTTGATCGCCCTTGCTGGTCGAATCGCGGCGCGCGAGCGCGATTTCCGAGGAGAGGCCGCGTCCGCGCCGCTTGGCCGGCACCCCCGCCCGTGCTTCGAGCCGGCGGCGGATGGCATCCCACTCCGCGGTGTCTCTGGCCTGCTCGGCAGCGGCGGCCGACTTCTGTCGTTCCAGTTCCGCGATCCGATCCCGCAGCGCCACCTCACGGGCCTGCAGATCATCGGTCGCCAACTGTTCGAACATGTGTTCGATGGTACACGACTCTACTGACTCAACGTTCTGTCAGGGCCGCGCGGATGGTGTCGATCAGTTCGGTAAGGCCGGCCACCACATTGCGATCAGCCGCGACTCCCAGTCGTCCTGCACCTGTCCGGTGCGGGCGCGCTCGGCGATATAGGCGCCGACGATGGCGTCTATCAGCATGTCGGGGTTGACGCGCGGGCCCATGTCGCCGTCGCTTTTCATCTCCTCGATCACCGTGACGAGGTCGGCGCGCTGCGCGACGAGGACCTCCCGGAAGAGTCCGCTGAACTCGGGATCCTCCTCGGTCAGCAGGGATGCGAACCCGCCGAACCCGATTCCGTCACCCACTGCGCCGACCGCCTGCCGGATGAGCCAGTGCAAGCGTGCCGTCGCGTCGGTCCGCGGTGGGGCCGGGGTGGTGGTGATCAGTTGGGCCAGCGCCGCCCGCAGCATCTCGCGCCGATCTCGATAGCGGCGGTAGATCGTCGTCTTCGCGACCCCGGATTGCGCCTGGACGGCCTGCACGGTGACCGACCGCGGCCCACTGGAACGCAGTAATTGCAGTGCCGTCTCGGCGATCCGGTCGCCGACATCGGGGGGCGTCGTCATGGTGCCATTATGCGCTACACTGTGTGTATCGCTACGCTTCACGTAGCGTAGCGACTTGAGAGAGGTGTTCGGGATGAGAAAGCCGTCTGGAACGACGGTCGTGTACGTCGGTTATCTGTTCTTTCTGCTCGGCTTCGTTTCGCTGGGGCTGTTCGTGGCAGCGCTGGCGTTCGGCAGTTCCCTGGCTGCGTGGGCAGGTGTCGCACTGGTAGGCACTTTCGCCATTGCCGTCGTCGCGTTCCGCGCCGGTTCGCGCGGGGTGGCGAACATCTGGGCGGAGTCCGTCACGCGCACCGAAGCGGATCGGTACAGGTCGACGTACAGAAGTGACGCGCGGGGTGTTGATGGCCCCGCCGAGGTCACGCAGTGGGCCGCATGATCGGACGGGCTACGCCGACACACCCTCAGCGTTCGCCCGCACGGTCCGCAGGATCGCCACGATGTTGTCCACGTCGGCATCGGGGAACACGCCGTCGGGCCCGGTGGGCGCGTGATCGGTGTAGGGCGACTCGTAGAGACGGACCGGCTCGACGACACCGGTTGCGGTCAGTTCACTGATGATCAGATCGATGAACCGGATCTGATTGACGGTGAATTTGGCCCCGTCGAGATAGGCGCCGAAGGCGTCGGCGGCGGCCTCCCGGTCCAAGCCGACCAAGCCCCTGATGAACAATCCGAGGCCCTGGGAGCGTTCTTTGGCGTCGGCGATATCGGCGGGCTCGCCGGTGCCGCTGTCGATCAGCATCTGTTCCAAAGCCTCAAGATCGTCCGGGGTGAGCGGTTTGTTGCGGTGCAGCCGCTGCAGAGCCAGGTGGTCGCGGTGCTGATTGAGATACGCGCCTGCCCGCAACCTGAACCGTTCCCAGTTGGTGCCGGGGGTGATGCCCGGTAGATCGACAAGCGTCGTTTCGCCCAGCTCATCCTGGAACGAGGTGTAAACCGTGACCTTTTTGGTCTTCTCCAGGAATCTCAGCAGCCCGCGCAGTTTGCGACGCACCTGCTCCAGCATCGGCAGGGTGACGTCCACCCACCATTCATCACTGGCGACCTCGTCGAGCAGGGCCTGCTGCGTGGCCACGGACGGAATCGCAGTCTGGGTGAGCAGGCCCGTCGCAATCTGCTGAAGTTGTTCACGCAGGCGTTCGGCGGCCACCGTGTCGCCCTCAAGCTGTGCGAGCTGGCGGCGCAGGATCAGCATGTCGAATCGCTTGGCGTCCTCGTCGTCGTCCTTCTGAGTGGACGGCAGCCCCGCCAGGTTCTCGGCGACATCCCCGGCGGCTTCGGGATTCAGGGTCGTCCACGGGTCCCAGTGCGCGTACTGCTCCACCAAGCGGCGATGCGGGCGCACCAGGAAGTTGTCCGTGGTCATGCCGGCAACGATGCGATGCAGCGACCATGCGATATCGACGCGCAGTCCGCGTTCGGACTCCTCGCCCTGGCCCTCGGGCGGGTCAGGCTGTGAAGGTGGCTGCTGCTGATCCAGTGCCGTGATCAAACCCAGTCGGGTCTCGAACAGCCGCTGGTTCAACGATTTCTGCAGTGAGCCCTGTGATCCGGGCAGGTCCTGGGAGAAGAACTCAAGGTTGCCACAGAAATCGAAAACGTAGAAGTTCTGCTTGTGAAGCCCGGGCCCGAACAGGTCGGGCCGCAGCCGGGTGCCGCGGCCGATCATCTGCCAGAACTTGGTCTTGGACCGCACGAGCTTGAAGAACACCAAATTGACGACTTCGGGCACATCGATCCCGGTGTCGAGCATGTCCACCGAGATGGCGATGTGGGGTGCCTTGTCCGGCACCGAGAAGTCATCGATCAGGGACTGCGCGTACGGAACAGCGTGTGTGATGACGCGCGCGAAATGTCCAGCCAGATGTGGGTATTGAATATCGAAGCGCTGCGCGATGAACTCCGCGTGCGCCTGGTTCTTGGCAAAGACGATGGTCTTGCCGAGGCGGTCACCCGCGGACACCCGGTGCCCCTTGCTCATCAGCTCGGCGAGCACCTTGTCGACGGTGTCCTCGTTGAACAGGACTCTGTTCACCTCTTCGGCGGTGACGTCGTCCGGGGTTTCCTCGCCCCAGTCCAGTTCGTCCCAGCGTTCTTTCTCGTCCTCGGTGAGATCGGTATAGCGCACCCCTCGGTCGAGAAACTTTGTACCGCCGGCGATGCCGATCGCCGGTACGAGGAATCCTTCCTTGACGGCATCGTCGAGACCGTATGCATCAGTGGGCATTCCGTCTTCGAGGTGAAACAGTCGGTAGGTGTTGTGGTCGACCTCATCTTTGGGGGTGGCGGTGAGCCCGACCAGCAGTGAGTCGAACCACTCGAAGATGGCCCGATACTTCTGATAGACGGACCGGTGCGCCTCGTCGATGACGACGAGGTCGAAGTAGCCGGGCCCGAACTTGCGGATCCCGTCGTCGGTCTCGTTGATGAGATTCATCATTGTCGGATAGGTACTGACGAAAACCCTTCCATCACTGATCTTCTCGGTGACCAGGTTAACGGTGGTCGCGTTCGGCAGGTGTGCCTTGAATGCGCCGACGGCTTGGTTGACCAACGCGGTGCGGTCGGCCAGAAACAGCACCTTCTTCACCCAGCCCGCCTCCATGAGCTGCTTCACCAGTGCGATCACGGTGCGAGTCTTCCCGGAGCCGGTGGCCATCACCAGGAGTGCCTCGCGACGCTTGTCGGTGAATACGTCGTCGATGGCACGGATCGCGCGCTGCTGATAGTGACGCTCGACGATGCTGGAATCGATGTCGATATCTGCGAGCGCCTGGCGGCTGCTTCGGCGCTGCACCAGCAGTTCCAACTCGTCGCGGCTGTAGAAACCTTGTATTTCACGAGGCGGATAGCCGGCGGCATCATCCCAGATCGAATGCTCGAAACCATTGGTGTAGAAAATGACCGGTCGTCGGCCGGTCATTTCTTCCAGGCAGTCGGCGTACAACTTGGCCTGCTGCTGCCCAATGTGCGGGCTCTTACTGGTGCGTTTGGCTTCGACGACGGCCAGCGGAAGCCCGTTGGCGCCCCAGAGCACATAGTCGACGAAGCCTTTGCCGTCGCCATTGGGCATGCCGGTGACCCCGAACTCACGGTCTTTGGGATCGGACAGGGGCCAGCCGGCCTCGTTGAGTAAGAGATCGATGAAAACATCTCGGGTATCGGCTTCGGAGTAGTCACGATCATCGGGTTGTTGATTGGCAGCCTGAGCTTTCTTGACCTCTTCCCGAAGCGCTGCGATTTCGGCGTCGCGCGCTGCGGCCAGCTCATCCTTCTCGGCCAGCGCCTTGGCGTGCGCCGCATCCTGCGCCTGGAACTTCGCGGCGAGTGCGGCGGCCTCCTGACGAGTCAGCGGCGCGGACTTGGCGGCCAGCTTCGGGTCGAAGGGCAGCTTCAGCGGGGCGGCCTTGGGGTAGGCCGAATGGTGATAGACCGCCCAGACCATGACATGGTGCAGCTCGCGCAGCACCGCGAGCGCAATCTGCGGTGCGATCTGCTTTTGTTCGTGCACGGCGGCATTGCCGGCTTTGCGAATCAGGTTCAGTTTGTGTCCGATAGCCGTTGGCACCTGCTTGCGGAACGGCGGCTCGTTGATCCTCGCTGCCAAGTCGTCCTTGTACGGCTCGGGGAGACTCAGTAGCTCGTAAAGCAGTGCGACAAGTTGTTCGATCGCGCGGCGACTGTAGATGCAGGCCGAACGGGGATCGGCGCCGAGGTAGCTTTCAGCCCGGGCGCAATCTTCTTGAAGAGTCGGCCATTCAGCAGCGCCGACGAACGCGAAGTTGCTCACGGACAGCCTTTCTCTATCGTTCCCGGTCGGTCCGATTAGGTGAACTTATCAAGTCCCGCCATTGATCAGGCGTTGTTGACGCCCGGTCGGCCACGGTTACCGAAGGTGAGCGCGAGGTCCCACGGTGCAATGCGCCAGGTGCCTATGGCTTCGAGCATGATCAGTGGTGCCGCCTCGATGGTGCCGGCGTCAACCGGCGCACTCAACGTCACGCTCTCGCCGTCACCGACGATGTGCGGTGCCCATAATTCTGAGCCATCGGGGTCGGGGGACGTTTCGATGACGCTGACGTGTCGATTGCCGGAGGGAATGACAGTGAACAGGCAGAACGGCTCAACGGACGAATCCCACCCGCCTCTTTCGACCAGCAGGTATTCATCGTTGTCGAGCGCGTGTCTGATGGCCTGAACGAGCGTTGCATGGACGTCGTCGTATGTTGACTCGGTCGGCGGACGGGCTGGCTGAAGCTCCATGACGGTGCCTCGCATCTCCAACGTGCCCTCGRCATTCCTGGTCGGGAACCGCGATTGGATCCACAGCGTGTTGCTGTCTTCGGACAGAATGCCGACCTCGCGGAATCGGTCGCGCTCGTGTGCGGTGCGCGCAATGTTGCCGGTGCCCAACACCGAGTGCAGGTACGCGGCATCCGGAACCGACCACAGCTTCGGGGGACCGATATCTGTCCACGTTCGGACCAGGCCGCCGGCGCACAGACTGAGTTGTGCAACGGTGCCGGTGTCACCGGTTTTGAGCGGGAAGTAGGCGGCCATCACCCATCTCCAACGTCGTCAGACAGGGCGAACCGGATGTCCCAGAGGTGGACGTGGCCGGGGATCACCTGATCCATGTCCTCATCCCAGTTGGCGTACCTGCTTGCCTTCGCCTGCCATTCGTCGGCTTCACCAACGCGTCCGACGTGGCGCAAGGCCTCGGCAACTCGCTGCTGTAGCACCTGCCCGATGCGGTGGAAACAGACGTCATCGAGTGCGTCGATCGCGGTTCGTGCGATGCCTTCGACGACGTGGTCGATGCGGTGGGGAGTCACCTCTGCGTATGCGAGTTCGGCGACGGCCCAGTGGTAGGCGGCTTCGGCTGCGCGCATGGGGTGATAGATGTCGTCTCGGTTGATGAGATGGCCAGCCATCTCCTGTGCAAGGGTGATCGATTCCTCTGACGGGGAAAGGAAGTGGAACAGCGACGTGAACGCTGCCAACACCAGCTCCGGATCGCGCCCATCGACCTGCCGGGCGAGAACGACGGCATCGCGATGTGCGGATTCAGCGCCCTCGCGGTCTCCAAGCTTCTCCAACAACCCGCCAAGCCGGAAGCTCGTATGCGATGCGTGGGCGATGTCACCAGACTCGACGGATTCCTGTACCTCTGCTCGGAATTTGTCGACCCGCTCTGCTGTGTAGTCGTTGCTCATCTGACGGCCTCCGTACCGTCGATGCCCGCGGCCAAAAGGATGATGTCGTCGAGAGCTTCGGACAGAAGGGTGCGGTCTTCGGGGCCGTCGCATTGCGCGGCCATTCGGGACTGGACGTACAGCAGCTGCATGAGCCGGCGGAACACAAGGTCGTCGGTGGTGCGGTTGAGTGCGCGTACGACGCGGTTGTCCCAATTCATCACCAGGTTCGCCGCTTCGTCGTACCCCGGGGACACCGAGTCGACCTGTCCACGGTTGATGTAGACGGCGGGCAGATCAGCGGCCGGGAATCGGCGCACCACCACTCGGCAGTGGGATGCGTTGAGCACCTGGGTACCCCGCCGCTCAAGTGTCAGGGCTTCCTGAGCGGTCGCGGTAGATGGGTACGTCAACGTTGCCGCCTCCGACGCCGGGTAGGCGCGGGTGACAGTAACGCCGGGAATCACCTGCGGCAGCATGAGCAAGGTCTCCTGGTCCAGGGTGTGGCCAGCATTGACGATGATGCGACCGTCCGGATTGAAACTCGCGATGGTGCGAAACTCCTTGACTGACAGTGCGTAAAGGATGTTCGGATTGGCGGTGATGACATCGATCAGGCGCATGCGCCCGGACGTCGTCTCGACCGTCAGCATCGGCAGAACGACGGCCGCGAGTTCGAGATTCTCAGCATCGTCACCCCGCACCGCAGCGGACTTCAGGTCCAGTTCATTGTCGAGGACGAACTCGGCGAATCGCCCCGGGTCGTTGTCGGCGAGATTGCGAAGCCATTTCAGGGCCACATGCCGGAGCTTGCGTTGGGTATGGGTCAGTGCGGATCTCTTCATGAGAGATTCGCGGCTGGCCGTAGGTTCCAGCGTTGTGGAGTTGATCACGGCCCAGGCGAAGAACGCCCACGAAGGCAACAGTTCGGCGTCGGCGTCGTCGACGAGCACGTCGTTGACGTACACACGGTTGCGTGTGCCGCCTCTGGATTTTCCTGATGTCGCACCGATGTACACGACACCGTGCAGTCCGAGGTCGACATCGCTCACCTCGATGGCGTCGAACTGCCGGCCGACTCCGAGGCCGCCGTACATCGGTGAGACCCCTTGAAGGACAGCGGAACGATGGGCCGCGAAGTCCCGGGCCCACGGATATGCACGCGAAACGAGACTGGGTTCCTGCCCCGTCAGCACCTTGATGTGGAGGGGGATGAATTCGGCGTACTTCTTCACGAGCGGAATCACCTGCTCGACGCGTGTCCAACCGACCATGTTGGGCAGGGGTCGCAACCGTACGGTCGTCCCGATGGCGACGCTTGCGGTGAGCGGCCGCATCGTGTACGTGCCGTCGCTCTTGCCGACCCATTCGACCGGTTGCGACCCGGTGGCGCTTCGCGAGACCACGATGATCTCGTCGGCGATGAGAAAGCAGCTCAGCAGGCCAATTCCGAACTGGCCAATGTAGGTTCGGCGGCTCTGTCCCAGCTCACCGCCCTTCGAGCTGGCGCCGACGGTGGCCAGGAACTCTCGGACCTGCTCGGCGTTCAGACCGATGCCGGTATCGGTGATCGCGAACTCCGCAGCCGGCGAGTCCTCGGACATCACTCCGTAGGGGGAGATAGTGATTGTGCCGGGCTCACGGGATTGGCGGGCGGTCGTGGCGTCGACGGCATTCTGTATCAATTCGCGTATGTAGACACCAGGACTGGAGTACATATTCTTGCTCAGCAGCTTGATGACGCCGTCGAGATCGACGCGGAAGCTGTCATGATGAATCCCGGACTGGGGCGGGTTGTAGGTCATGTCGTTGTCCTCCGTTTGAGCAGCCGGACAGACTCTCATGTGAGTACGACAAGTCGCGTCATCGTGCGCAGCGTCGGCGTCAGCCAGTGGGCCGCGGCTCACTCTCGCGGACCACTGGCAACCGCTACGGACACTGACCGAAGGTCCGCCGGGCAGTCACGCCTTTGGGTACGCGTTTCCGGGCGGCGTCACGGGATTGGTCACGAATCACGTAACTTCGGCGCAGCACGCCATGCCGTGGATCAAAAGGCGGTGATGGTGGTCTTGGTGTGCCGCAAGCACAGGGTCACTTCGTGGAAGGCGAGACCACCGGCGCGCGAAGCTTCGGTGTACGAGACGGCGCGACAAAGCAATCTGCTCTTCGAGCCTACTGCGGGCGACCCTTCAGGTGGCTGGGCGAGAGATCCCTACGATGGTTCGACGACCGGGTTCGTGATGAACATGAGCGAGCTACCCGACTTCGACGGCCAGTTTCCGGGTCATCCACTGTCGATGGCGCGGGAGCTGTTACGGAGTGTCGCGGTTAGTTGGCAGGATGCCGGATTCCGCTCAGCTGGGCTTCATACCCAAATCGCAGCATGGGAAGCAGCTTCAAGATCATCGACCGTGGATGCGCCAACCATTTCAGCCAATCGGAGTGCGATCTGAGCTGCGGCGAAAGCATCGTCACCCGCATCGTGATGCGTGCCCATCGTGATGCCAAGGTGTTGGCAGACTCGGGGCAAGGTGTACCTGGGAAGATGGAATAGGCGTTTCGACCATGCGATTGTGCAGTGATTCGCTGGCGGCGGCAGTACCTGCCCGCACCTGGCCAGGGACTGCTTGAGGACGCCGATGTCGAATCGCGCATTGTGCGCCACGAGGGGGAGCCCGGCGTCAATACGGTTCAGCAGGTCGGGCACCCTGTCTGCGAATGACGGCTGGTCAGCAACCGTCTCGGCAGTAATGCCGTGAGCGCGCATGTTGTATATCCCGAACTCTTCGAGGCCCACGGGCGGCCTACACAGCCACGAACCACGATCGGTAATGACACCGTGTCGCACCGTCGCCCATCCCATCGCGCAGACTGATGCATAGTTCGGGTTCGCAGTCTCAAAATCAATGGCCACAAAGTCCATTGGAAGTAGTCCCTTTCTGGCTAAGAGTCGTGCCACGACAAAGTCGTCTGGGGGCACTTGACGTCGATTTGTCCCGGCGCGGCAATGACATCGAGCGCGTACAGGCGAACACCTGGCGCAGAGTCGTGCGCGAGTATCCATCCTCCGACCCCAAGCATTCGGAGCACGTGTCGCAACGACAGCGGGCCTTTGCGCGCTGATGAAGGAATCACGATCGTTGAAGGTGGCCCGCACGATGCTGCCGTGTTCGAGGCTCGGCGGAGCGTCGATCGGGCCTGTTGCCGCGCTCGTGTGGTCGGAGGTGTCGAGACGAACGATGTCACTGGGCGGAGTTCCTTACGTTTCAATGGATAGAACCCGACGAGGACCAAGTCACCATGGGACCCGCGTCTCACCTTGCCGCTCATTACGTAGACGCCGAATATGGGGCTGACGAATGTTGCATCGATGGTGTCGCCCTGTCGATCTCACTGATCTGCAGCCTCATTTCGTTCACCAGTCGACGAGGGGGCGGCGTCAATAATGATCTGACGTTGTCGATGCCCGGTTTCTCGATAGATTGAATTCCGTTCTTCAGCAGTGTGTCACTGGATCGACCTAACTAGGTCGATCTCAAGGATTGGACGATGATGTCAGCCGATCGCGTCGGCGCAGTTTAGCCTCGCAGTACGACGGGTATGGGACGTTGCACCTTTAGCCCGGCTGACAGATAGTCGCGGGACACCCGTATGACCTCAATCTCAGCCCAGACGTCGGCCAGACGGGATACCCACGTGGCCACGGCGATCGACTCACTGGTCAAGCTGTCTTCAGCGACGCCCCGGGGCGGCTTGGGAATGTGTGCCCAGTCGAGCGGCTCCGGTACCCGCGGCCATGAAATCGCAGCTCGTGGTTTGCCAGCTTTGGTGGGGTTGTTCAGATGCTGTGCATTCAATTCTTCGATGACAGCGGCCACGGCATCTCGAGTTGCGTTCGGGTCCAGGACTCCGGCACTTTCAGCCTCTAAGTGTTCCAAGCCGTCTGGCATTTGTCCCCCAAAAGGCAGAAGAAGCCGCTTTGCGTACAACGCCGGTGCGACAGTGTCCACCCACGCCCCGCTGAGGCGGCTCATCGGCCAGGTTGGGTCAATCACGATGTGCCAGAACGCGGTGCGATCGTTCTGTTGTTTGACAAGTGCCACGACATCGGCGTCGACGGACATTTGTTCCTCACCTTTCTGGGTGTGTAAATCGAGGTGGAGATCGAGCAATCCAGAGGTCTGCGGCCGCTTCTTCTATTGGCTTGCTTGATACTTGGCGAAGATTTTCTCGAAGGCCGATTCGCCGACGACGGGGATTCCGTACTGGCGAGCTTTGGCGGCTTTACCGCTCAGGGAGTCGGGGTCCGCGGCGACAACGAGACGAGTTGACTTGGTGACCCCACCCGACGCGAGACCGGCAGTAGTGATGGCTGAGACCCACTCATCGCGACCGCGTTCCATGTCGCCGGTGAACACCACTCGGTCGCCGCGCTGCAATGTGAAGCCGCCATTCGCGGCGTGTGGGGCGGGTGACTTGGATCGGGCCCAGTCCAGCGCTTCGTCCACGTACGGGCTTCCGAAACCCAATGCATTGGCGACAGAATCGAGTTCGGTGCGCTCGTCATCGGTGACGACATCGTCTGCAATCGCCTCCACGGCGACAGCGCGAAGGTAGTCCTGGTGCAAACGCGCGACTGTCCCACGTGACAAGCCGGCTGCTTCGGCGGTCTCCAAGAGCTGCCGTCCTTCGCTGCGCGAAATTGAACGGTCGAGAAGCGCGTTGTCGAGCATCACCATGTAGGTCGCCTCGTCCTCGGGGGTTCCGGGAATCCAGGCAGCCCCTAGTACAGATCGCAACCAGGAGTGTGGATCTGCGGCCGATTGGTCACGGTGCACCGCCACCGCGAGAGCGGCACGCTTGGTGGGGACCGGCCACGCATAACCGGAGCACCGTTCGATGTCGGCCCGCCAATCCGACGAAGTGCAGCAAACGTTGATCAGGTGGGTGAGGAGTTGCGCCGTCGCACGAGCGTCGCCTAGCGCGGAGTGAGCGTCGGTAAGCGAAATATCCAGCGCTTCGCAGCAGTGGGCCAGCTTGGCCGCCCCAATAATTCGGCCGGCCCACTTCATCGAGCAAAGGGCGGCGGGTCGACTCGAGGTGGAGTACCTAGCAAGCGCAAGCTCGCGGTGGAGGAACCTCATATCGAAACTGGCGTTGTGGGCGACGACTGTTCGGCCGGAGAGTATTTCGAGTAGATGATCGCAGATATCGGCGAACTCGGGTGCGTCGAGCACATCGCCGGCGGAGATGCCATGAATATGCGTTGCTCCGATGTCACGGCGTGGGTTGACCAACGTAGTCCACTCGTCCTCGACGTTGCCTTGGCTGTCCGTTAGGACGACGCCGACTTCGACGACTCGGTCGGATCCCTCGGGGACTAAACCGGTTGTCTCGAAGTCGATTACGGCGAATGTCATCAGAGTTCACCTCGGAAGGCCCGGGATTGGAGGGAAGTAAACAGCTCGACGAATGGTTCCGTCATTGTCGCACTGTACAGTGTGCGAATTGCATTTGCGCTACTGAGATAGGAGTCCTGCGCTTTCACAGACGGAAGGTCCAGTCGAAGCTTTTCGATGCGGTATAGGGCAAGCTTGCCTATAGTCACTTGCCCTATATAGCTTTCGATCTGACGTTGAAGTCGCGCAGATCTCAATGCCGCAGCGAGCCAAGCTGGACGATAAGAAGCACTCTGCTTCGGCATGATGCGTGCCGCGTTCTCTGTAAGGTTTGCGCCATCAAGTTCCTGAGGTATTTCTGCGATCTGACCGATCGAACCAGCGATCGAGATCACCACGTCCTGGGGGTGAACGACGTATGAAACTATCTGTCGATGAGTTTCGTCGTCGATGTACTTGATATCTTTCGTGTTGATCTGTCCACGCTCAAAGTCCAACACTCGAATGTAGGGATGCGACGTAGGCGTATCGGAATAAAGAGCCCCTTTTGGAAGCCGCTTTCCACCTTTGACGAGTGCAATATCTCCAAGCTCGACCAACGTGGTCGTCGTGTCGACCAGACTTATGGACAACGCATTGTCGAGGAGCGTTTGCACTCGCTGACGCACTAATTGGCGCTTGGCGCGTAACTGTGCGGCGTGGTCGAGAATTGAGGCAATGCGACGCTGTTCGGCTAAGTTCGGAAGGGGAATTGGCCATTTTGATAGTGCCTCTCTACCAAGATGGCTGATGCCGACGCCCCGTGAGCCGCGTGCAAACGCGCCGCTTCTTGCTTGCTGGCTGAAGTAGTGCAGCAGATACCGGGGTTCTATTCGAGTAGTTGGACGTACTCGCAGTAGTGTGTTTTGGAATGCGCAGTTTGCAATCTCGTCGCTCCAAATGGCCGGCTTACCAACTTCTTTGGGCGAACCCGATGCCTCGTTGAGTAGGAGATCGCCCGATTGGAGGCGGAATACTCGCATCTCGTCATCAGTAAAGTTCATCTGCTTCACGTCGTCCAGCAAAAGTCCTGACCACCCCACGTTCGCCGCGCGAAGGTACGGTCGCATCGACGGGCCAGTGTGATTCTGAGGTGATCGCTGCCGACCGAGCTTGACTTCTGCGACTGACGACAGTTCGACGACCGGCCACGTCACGACAGCATCGCCTTCAACTCCGCCACGCCCGCAGCGATCTCACTTTCCAGTTGTTCGATCTCTGAGATGATCTCCAGCGGCGGCCGATGCTCGACCTCGTCGTGCACGACCTCCTTGTAGCGGTTCAATGACAGGTCGTAGTCCTGAGCCACGATGTCCGCCACCGGCACACAAAAAGACTGATCGGTCCGCACGCGTTCCAACTCAGAAGAGCTTCGTGAAGTCCACCGGGACAAAGCCTCAGGAAGGTCGTTGGCTTCCACCGGATTGCGTTTGTCGTCCAACGAAAATCCATCGGCCTGAACGTCGAAGAACCACACATGGTCCGTGGCTCCGGAGTTCGTCTTGGTGAACAGCAAGATCGCCGTTGAAACACCGGCGTAAGGCTTGAACACGCCGGATGGCAGCTTCACGATGCCGTCGAGTTTCTGGTCCTCGACCAGCATTCGCCGTAACTCTTTATGTGCCTTTGATGATCCAAACAGCACCCCATCCGGCACGATTACCGCGGCCCTGCCGCCAGGCTTGAGCAGCTTCAAAAACAAGGCGAGGAAAAGCAACTCAGTCTTTTTGGTCTTGACTACTCGCTGCAAATCCTTGGACGTCGCTTCATAATCCAGCGATCCGGCGAACGGGGGATTGGCGAGGATCAGCGTGTATTTTTCGGAATCCTCACTAGCTCCCTCTGACAATGAATCGCGATAGCGGATGTCCGGAGACTCGATGCCGTGCATCAGCATGTTCATACTGCCGATGCGCAGCATCACCGAGTCGAAGTCGTAACCGTGGAACATGCTGTTGTGGAAGTGCTTTCGCTGCACCGCGTCGGTAAGCACCGTTTCGTGGGTATCGCGTACGTACTCGGACGCCGCGACCAAGAAACCAGCGGTGCCCGAAGCCGGGTCACAGATCTCATCCGTCGGCTGCGGCGCGGTCATCTGCACCATCAGGTTGATGATGTGTCTCGGCGTGCGGAATTGGCCGTTCACGCCGGCGCTGGAAAGTTTGGACAGCAGGTACTCGTACAGATCGCCGTTGGTGTCGCGGTCATTCATCGGAATGTCGTCGAGCATGTCGACGACCTTGGAAAGCAGCGCCGGAGTGGGGATGGTGAACCGGGCATCACGCATGTGCTCGGAGTAGGTCGAACCATCCCCTCCGAGTTCCCGCAGGAATGGGAACACCTTCTCGGCGACGGTGGAGAACATCGTCGCAGGCTCGGCGTTCTTGAATTGCGACCAACGCAGCTCCTGCTGCTCAGGCCCGAAACGTGGTCCCTCGGCCTTGCCCGTCACCCGGGACTTCTTCTCCGCGAGGATCTCCAAGTCGTTAAGCCGCCGAATGAACAGCAGGTAGGTGATCTGTTCGATGACTTCCAGCGGATTGGATATGCCGCCGGACCAGAACGCGTCCCAGACACGGTCGACCTTGCTCTTCAACTCACCGGTGATCACTGCATCGCCTCAATCTTCATCCATCCGAAACTGAACAGGACTGTATATAGGACGGCGCCGACAAAACGCGGTCTTTGGGCGCGTGTCGGTGGGCTCTGTCATTCTGTGCGGCTCGCCGCCGCGGGCAGTCCGAACCCGGAGGCCCTCATGAAGATCATCACCGCGCTACTCGCTGCCATCGTCGCCGCGCTCACCCCGGGCCGTCCCGGCCAATGCCGACCACATCGACTACGTCATGGTGCTGGACGACGAGGGCGTCTACTACGACTAGATGCTCGACGTCATCGACGTCGGCAAGATGACCTGCCGCAACCTGCGTGGCGGAACCGGGGTGCCGGCGACACTGAAGTACGTCGCGTCCAACGGGTACGCGCCGTATGAGATCGGCGTCATCGTGGAATCGGCGGCCAACAACATGTGCCCCGACGTCCTGCCGGTCCTCAACTCCTTCCTCAACGTGCAAGCTGCGGTAACCTGACGCGCGGTGTGCCGGGAAGTCTGGTCGGCGTTCGTACGACGCTGACCAAGGGAGAAACTCGATGACAGAACGCCGCAGTCGTCTGCTGAGCCTCGGATCCTGGCCGGAAACCCAGCGCGTCAGCGAGGTCCTGCGTAAGGAGACCGTCGGCGGCATCATTCTTCTTATCGCTGCGGCCGCAGCCATCATCTGGGCCAACTCGCCGTGGGCGGAAAGCTATTTCGCGCTACGAGATCTGAAGCTCGGCGGCGAACCCTTCGGGTTTCACCTGGACCTCAGCCTCGGCGCCTGGGCGGCCGATGCATTGCTCGCCATTTTCTTCTTCGTCGTGGGTGTGGAGCTCAAGCGCGAGTTCGTCGTGGGTGATCTGCGCGATCCGAGCCGGGCCGCACTGCCGATCGCTGCGGCGATCGGCGGCATGGTGGTGCCCGCGCTGATCTTCGTCGCGCTTGCCTCGCAAGGGGGCGAGGGTGCGCTGAAGGGTTGGGCCATCCCGACGGCGACCGATATCGCTTTCGCGGTGGCGGTACTGGCCGTGATCTCCACCCACCTGCCCGCCGCGCTGCGAATGTTCCTGCTCACGCTGGCGGTCGTCGACGACCTGCTCGCGATCACCGTGATCGCGTTCTTCTACTCCGAATCCATCAACTTCGGCGCGCTGGCGTTGGCGCTGGCACCGCTCGGCGTGTTCACGGTCTTGGTCCAGCGCGGCGTCAAGGCGTGGTGGGCGTTGATCCCGCTTGCCGCGATGACCTGGGTGTTCGTGCACGAATCCGGGGTGCATGCCACCGTCGCCGGTGTGCTGTTGGGCTTCGCGGTGCCCGCCGCGCGGTGCGCAGCTTTCGAGCATCGGACACGCCCGATCTCCGCGGGC
Organism: Mycobacterium sp. P4_H6; assembly: GCF_056400845.1. Lineage (NCBI taxonomy): Bacteria > Bacillati > Actinomycetota > Actinomycetes > Mycobacteriales > Mycobacteriaceae > Mycobacterium > Mycobacterium sp. P4_H6. The sequence goes on from NZ_JBFUKN010000008.1 coordinate 32,349, forward strand.
ATTGCGATCCCGGTGTTCGCATTCTTCGCAGCCGGAGTGAGCCTTGGTGGTTTCAGTGGCCTCGCTTCGGCCCTGAGAGATCCCATCACGCTGGGCATCGTGCTCGGTCTGGTGCTCGGCAAACCCATCGGCATCTTCCTCACCACCTGGACGTTGTCCAAGGTCACCAGGGCCGAACTGGATTCCTCGCTGCGCTGGGTGGACGTGCTGGGCGTCTCGATGCTGGCCGGTATCGGGTTCACGGTGTCACTGCTCATCGGCGACCTCGCCTATGGGCTCGGCTCGGAACGTGACGAATTTGTGAAAGTCGGCGTACTGGTGGGGTCCCTGCTCGCGGCATTGCTCGCCTCGGTGCTGCTGGCCACCAGAAACGCCGCCTATCGGCGTATCGAGCAAGAGGAAACGTCGGACGCCGATCAAGACGGAGTGCCCGACATCTACCAGCCTCGACAGGACTGACGGGTGTTACGTGGCTAAACTGGCGGGATGCTTAAACAGATCCGCGGTCCCGCCGATCTGCAGCACCTGTCCCAGTCGCAGCTCGACGAGCTGGCCGGTGAGATCCGTGAATTCCTGATTCACAAGGTCGCTGCAACTGGTGGACATCTGGGCCCGAACCTCGGTGTCGTCGAGTTGACGTTGGCGCTGCACCGGGTCTTCGATTCGCCGCACGATCCGATCATCTTCGACACCGGGCACCAGTCCTATGTGCACAAGATCCTGACCGGGCGCGCCGACGATTTCGACCAGCTCCGGATGAAGGACGGCCTGTCGGGCTATCCGGCGCGCGCCGAGAGCGACCATGACTGGGTCGAGTCCAGCCACGCCAGCACCGCGCTGTCCTACGCCGACGGTCTGGCCAAGGCCTTCGAGCTGTCCGGGCACCGCAACCGGCACGTCGTCGCCGTCGTCGGTGACGGCGCGCTGACCGGCGGTATGTGCTGGGAAGCGCTCAACAACATCGCCGCCGCCAAGCGCCCGGTGGTCATCGTCGTCAACGACAACGGCCGCAGCTACGCCCCCACCATCGGCGGGCTGGCCGACCACCTGGCCGCCCTGCAGCTGCAGCCCGGCTACGAGAAGCTGCTGGAGAAGGGCCGCGACGTGGTTCGCGGTGTGCCGCTCATCGGCGAGGTCTGCTACCAGTGCATGCACAGCGTGAAGGCCGGCCTGAAGGACGCACTCCAGCCGCAGGCCATGTTCACCGATCTGGGCCTGAAGTACGTCGGCCCGATCGACGGCCACGACGAGCACGCCGTGGAAGCGGCGCTGCGGCACGCCCGCGGTTTCAACGCACCGGTCATCGTGCACGTCGTCACGCGCAAGGGCATGGGTTACCCGCCCGCCGAAGCCGACGAGGCCGAGCAGATGCACGCCTGCGGCATCATCGACCCGCTCACCGGGCAGGCGACCGCGGTGTCGGCACCGGGCTGGACCGGAACCTTCTCCGATGAGCTGATCAAGATCGCCAAGCGCCGGCGCGACATCGTCGCCATCACCGCGGCGATGGCGGGCCCGACCGGCCTTGCGGCCTTCGGTCAGCTCTACCCCGACCGGCTCTTCGATGTCGGTATCGCCGAGCAGCACGCGATGACCTCGGCCGCCGGTCTGGCGATGGGTGGCATGCACCCTGTGGTCGCGATCTATTCGACCTTCCTCAACCGCGCCTTCGATCAGATGATGATGGACGTTGCGCTGCACAAGCTTCCGGTGACGATCGTGCTGGACCGCGCCGGCGTCACCGGTCCCGACGGCGCCAGCCACCACGGCATGTGGGACCTGTCGATCCTGGGCATCGTCCCCGGTATGCGGGTCGCGGCACCGCGTGACTCCTTGCGTCTACGTGAGGAACTCGGCGAGGCAGTCGAGGTCAAGGACGGCCCGACGGCCATCCGATTCCCACGGGGTTCTGTGGGCGAGGACATTCCGGCTCTCGAACGGCGGGACGGGGTGGACATCCTGGCCAAGCCGGGCGCCGGTTCCTCCGAGGACGTGCTGCTGATCGCGGTCGGATCTTTCGCTCGGATGGGCCTCGGGGTCGCGCAGCGTCTGCAGCAGCACGGCATCGGTGTGACCGTCGTCGACCCACGCTGGGTGCTGCCGGTGCCAAAGGCCCTGCACAAGCTGGCCTCCGCGCACAAGCTCGTCGTCACCCTCGAGGACAACGGCCTGCACGGCGGCATCGGGTCCTCGGTGTCCGCCGCGCTGCGTGCGGCCGAGATCGACGTGCCGTGCCGCGATGTCGGCGTGCCGCAGGAGTTCCAGACGCATGGCTCGCGCAGCGAGGTGCTCACCGAGATCGGTCTGACCGATCAGCACATCGCTCGTCAGATCACCGGCTGGGTCGCTGCGCTCAACAATTCCGAACTCGACACCGATGCCGACATGTCGGTGCGGAAGTCCGACTAGGCAACTCGGCTACCGCTGTAAACCCCGTGGCGCTCATTCGCCCTCGTCTTGGAGCGGAGCCGCCAGACTGCGCTGTCTGAGCACCCACGCTGCGACAGCCAGTACCAGTACCAGTGCGCCGAGCACCCCGGTCTGGACGATGGTCCTGGCGAACTCCGGCCCCTGACCCACGAGCTTGGCCGCTTCCACCGACTGCACCACAATCTCTTTGATGCAAGCCAGGATTCCGACGATCAAAAACGGCTCGACGGCTATCTCGTGGGACCGCAGGCTGGTCCGCACGGCGTAGAGCAATTCGACGAATATGAAGATCAGCAGCACGCCGTCCAGAAGTTCCAGCATGACGTTGGAGGTGGGCGTGTCCAGTAACGAGAACATGGTTTTGACCTGAGCCACGAGCAGGGCCACCGCTCCGGCCACCAGGATGACCGCGATGGCCCAGTACACGGCGTCTTCGGCGATGCTGAGGACGCGGTCGGCGAACCGCTGGCGGTCCTTTTCGTCGTGCGTCTCGTCCTTTTCGGCCACGTTGGGTGTCCTCCAGCTCGCAGGTGTCGAGTGTTCCCGCTCGTCAATCCGCCGACGCGTCGGGCGATGTCGTCAATGCTGCCGTCAGCACCGGCACCGTCAGCTCACGCTGCCACGGCCGGGCCTTGGCCTGGACCAGGAATTGCTCGACGGTCGACGCGACGTCCTCGACCGGCTGCCAGTCCCAGCACAGCCGCCGGACGGTGTCGGGCATCAACAGGTTCTCGGTGGGAACCGAAACCTTCTGCGAGAGTTCGGACAAACCGCTGCGAGCGGCCTCCAGTCGTTCGGCGGCCTCCGGCTTGCGCCGGGACCAGCGGGCCGGCGGCGGTGGCCCGGTGAGCGGTTCGGAACCCGTCGGGGGGTCCGGGTCCTGACGGGCCCTGGCCAATGCGTCGAGCCACACCTGCGCGCTGCGCCGTTGCCGGCTACCACCGAAAACCGGTAGCGCGACGATCTTTTCGACCGTATCGGGATCCACCGTGGCGGCATTGATGATCGCCGCGTCGGGCAGGATGCGGCCCGGCGCGATATCGCGGCGTTGAGCGATCTGATCGCGCGCCGTCCACAGTTCGCGCACCGCGGCCAGCGCCCGGGGGTCGCGCACCTTGTGGATCCCCGAGGTGCGGCGCCACCGGTCACGCCGGGTCACGGTGGGTTCGGCGGTTCGCAGGAACTCGAATTCCTGTGCCGCCCAATCTGATTTGCCTTGCGCCTCGAGCGCGGCGGCCACCGCGGCCCGCAACTCCAGGAGCACCTCGACGTCCAGCGCCGCGTAGTTGAGCCAGTCCGCGGGCAAGGGGCGCTTGGACCAGTCGGCGGCGCCGTGCCCCTTGACCAGGCCCAGACCCAGCAGGCGGCGCACCATCTCGGCGAGGTTCACCCGCTCGAATCCGGCCAGCCGGGCACCCAATTCGSTGTCGTAGAGGCTCGGCGGCGTCATCCCCAGCTCAGCCAGGCACGGCAGGTCCTGGTCGGCGGCGTGAAGTACCCACTCGTCGGTGGCCAGCACCTTCGCCAGCGGAGCCATCACCTGCAGGGGATCGCCGCCATGGTTCACCGGATCGATCAGCACGGTGCCCGCGCCCGCCCGGCGGATCTGCACCAGATAGGCCCGGTTGGAGTAGCGGAAACCCGAAGCGCGCTCGGCGTCTATCGCAAACGGCCCAGTGCCACCGGCCAACAGCTCGGCCGCCCGCACGATATCGCTGGGATAGAGAGCGACCGGCGGAACACCGTCGRCAGGTGCCAGTAGGGGAGTCGCTTCCGGTTCGGGTGTGTCGCCGGACTCTTCTTCGGGCTCGGTCATCAGGCGCGGGTGCGGGAACCCAAGCTGGTCACTCCGGCAGGCGGCAGGCCGGCCGCGTGCTCGAGGACCTCGCAGAACGCCTGCACGTGCGGGCCCAACTCGAGGTTGGTGGCCGTCCAGGAGGCGCGGAGTTCGAGTTGATGGGCGCGTGGCGGACCGGAGATATCGCCGTAACGCACGGACGTGGTGGCGGTGACGGTGCCGCCCAGTGCGGTGACGGCCTCGCCGTGTTCGGCGAGCGCGTCCACCAGCCAGCTCCAGGCAACCTCGGGCAGCAACGGGTCGACGGCCTCGGTGGAGTCCAGGTCGGCCTGGATGTAGGCGACCAGGCGCATGGTGCCGTCCCAGGCCTCGGCGCCTTCCGGGTCGTGCAGCAGGATCAGCCGCCCGAAGGCATCGCCCTCGGAGCGTTCCGGCACGACCGGGGCGTCGGGGTGGCGCACTTCGGCGCCCAGCGCATAGCTGTAGGGAGCCAGCCGTTGCGGCGGTCGGATCGGTCCCAACTCGATTTCCGGCCGAACGGTAGCGGCATTCATGGCCGCAACCGCGGTGCGGAACTGAGCCGGTTCGGCGGACGTCACAGTGTGGGACGCTAGACCCATCTCGTCTCACCCGTGCGCAGGCGCGCCGATCTCCGGACACATGGCACCATAGGGCTCGATGAGCACCCGTCGTGACCTGCCAGAGTCGCCGTTTCTCGCCGCTGCCGCCGGCCGCACCCCGAGCCGCACCCCAGTGTGGTTCATGCGCCAGGCCGGACGTTCGCTGCCCGAGTACCGCGCCCTTCGTGCCAACCACAAGATGCTGGACGCCTGCTTCGACCCGGAGCTGGTCTGCGAGATCACCCTGCAGCCGGTGCGCAGGCACGGCGTCGACGCGGCCATCCTGTTCTCCGACATCGTGGTGCCGCTCAAGGCCGCCGGCGTCGCGCTGGACATCGTGCCCGACGTCGGGCCCGTCATCGAGCACCCGATCCGGTCCCGTGCCGATGTCGGCACGCTCAAGCCGCTGGAGCGGTCCCAGGTGGCACCCGTCAGCGACGCGGTGTCGCTGCTGGTCGCGGCATTGGGTGAGGTGCCACTGATCGGTTTCGCCGGTGCGCCGTTCACGCTGGCGTCCTACCTGGTGGAGGGCGGACCCAGCCGCAACCACGAGAAGACCAAGGCGATGATGTTCGGCGAGACCGAGACCTGGCACGCGCTGATGACCTCACTCACCGATCTGACCATCGAGTTCCTGGCCGCCCAGCTCGACGCCGGCGTCGATGCCATCCAGTTGTTCGATTCGTGGGCCGGGACGCTGTCGCTGGCCGACTACCGCAGCCACGTCCTGCCGCACAGCTCCCGGATCTTCGCGGCGCTGGCCGATCGCGGTGTGCCGATGACGCACTTCGGGGTCGGCACCGCAGAACTGCTCGGTGCCATGGGTGAGGCCGGGGCCACCGTGGTGGGCGTGGACTGGCGGACATCGCTGGAAGCCGCGGCGGGCCGGGTGCGGCCCGGCACGGCGCTACAGGGCAACCTCGATCCGGTCGTCCTGCTGGCCGGCTGGCCGGTGGTCGACCGTGCCGCCCGGGCTGTCGTCGAGGACGGCCGCGCGGCTATCGCCGCCGGGGCGTCCGGTCATATCTTCAACCTCGGTCATGGTGTGCTGCCGCCCACCGACCCCGGGGTGGTGACAGAGCTCGTCTCGCTGGTGCATTCATTGTGAAACCCACGTACTGCGTTGTCGGAGGAGGCATTTCGGGCCTCACCGCGGCTTACCGGCTGCGGGTCGCGGCCGGTCCGGATGCCTCGATAACGCTGTTCGATCCGGCCGACCGGCTCGGCGGGGTGCTGCGCACCGAGCAGGTCGGCGGGATGTCGATGGATGTCGGGGCCGAGGCGTTCATCACCCGCCGCCCCGAGGTGACGTCCCTGCTGGCCGAGCTGGGCCTGTCCGGACGGCAGGTCGCCAGTGCCGGCGCCCGGCCGTTGATCTACAGCCAGGGCCGGCTGCACCCGCTGCCGGCGGGCACGCTGCAGGGCATTCCCGCCCACGCCGAGTCGGTGGCCGGGCTGGTCGACGCCGCGACGGTGGCCCAGATCGCCGACGAACACCGCCGCGCCTTCACCTGGCGCCCGTCCGTCGACCCGTCGGTCGGCGAACTGGTCGGTGACCGCTTCGGCGCGCAGGTCGTCACCCGGTCGGTGGAGCCGCTGCTGACCGGTGTGTACGCCGGGTCGGCCGCCACMATCGGGGTGCGTTCGGCGCTGCCGGCGCTGGCCGCCGCCCTGGACCACGGTGCCCGCAGCCTGACCGAGGCGGTCCGAAACGCGCTTCCTGCACCGCAACCCGGCCCGGTGTTCGGCGCCCTCGACGGCGGCTACCGCGTCCTGATCGACGAGCTGGCCCGGCGGGCCGACCTGCGCTGGGCCCACGTCGGGATCAGCCGAGTGGAGCGCACCGCGCGGGGCTGGGAACTGATCGACGATGAGGGCGGCCACTGGTCGGCCGACGCGGTGGTGCTCGCCGTGCCCGCGCCGCGGCTGGTCCGGCTCGTCGAGCACGTCGCCCCGCGCAGCGCGGCCGCCGCCCGCCGGATCGGGGTGGCCTCGACCGCGCTGGTAGCCCTCGCGCTACCCGGCGGCACCCCGCTGCCCGATCAGTCCGGAGTGCTGGTAGCCACCGGAGAACAGTTGCACACCAAGGCAATCACCCTGACGTCACGCAAGTGGGGCCGGCGCGGCAACGTGGAGCTGGTGCGGCTGTCCTACGGCCGGTTCGGGGACACGCTGGCGCGTAGCGTCGGCGATGACGAGCTGCTCAACTGGTCGCTCCAGGATCTGCAGACGGTGTTCTCCATCGCCGCCGACCCGGTGGACTACCGGGTGCAGCGCTGGATCGACGCGATGCCCCAGTACGGGCCCGGACACGCGGATCTGGTCGCCGAGGTGCGGGCCGGTCTGCCGCCGAACCTGGCCGTCGCGGGCGGCTATCTGGACGGCATCGGGGTGCCCGCATGTGTGGGATCTGCCACCAGGGCGGCCGCGAAGCTGGTGACCTCCGGCGTGGCACGATAGGCCCATGGCCAAGCTCGATTACGACAAGCTCAACTCGATGACCCGGTACATGATGATCTCGGTCTTCGCCGTCCAGCCCGAGGCGCTCGATCAGGACCGGTCGGCCGTGATCGATGAGACCTCGACTTTCCTGAAGCAGCAGGAGGACAACGGCGTCGTCGTCCGCGGCCTGTACGACGTCACCGGCTTCCGGGCCGACGCCGACTACATGATCTGGACGCACGCCGAGCGGGTGGAAGACCTGCAGGCCACCTACTCGGCGTTCCGCCGGACCACCCTCGGTCAGGCCAGCGACCCGGTATGGAGCGTGGTCGCGCTGCACCGTCCCGCCGAGTTCAACAAGAGCCACGTCCCGGCCTTCGTCGCCGGTGAGGACCCCGGTGACTACGTCTGCGTCTACCCGTTCGTGCGGTCGCTGGACTGGTACCTGCTGCCCGACGACGAGCGCCGCAAGATGCTCGTCGATCACGGTATGGCGGGGCGTGAGTACCCGGACGTGCGGGCCAACACGGTGCCGGCCTTCGCTCTGGGCGACTACGAGTGGATCCTGGCCTTCGAGGGCCCCGATCTGGGCCGCATCGTCGAACTGATGTGGAAGCTGCGCTATACCGAGGCGCGCAGGCATGTGCGCGAGGAGACGCCGTTCTTCACCGGTCCGCGGGTTGCCGTCGAGCAGTTGCTGGCAAAGCTGCCGTAAATAAGTCACGCCGCTGGGACATCGCGCGGCAGAAGTTTGCTAGCGTCTTGGGATGCCGATAGGCGTCCGGGTCGGGGTGGGGGCTACGGTCGCCACCCTGGCTTTCTGTGCGTGGCTGCTCGGTGGATGGGGCTCGCCGGCCGCGCGGATCGCCGTGGAGGATCTCGGCTTCGTCGTCCTCGCGCTGTTCGTCACCGCCTGCTGCGGCCACGCCGCGTGGCGGTTCCGTGGCCGTCAGCGCCGGGTCTGGATCTGCGTGACGATCGGCATGATCGGCTACGCCGTCGGGTCGGCGATCTGGGCGTATTACGAGTGGTGGCTGGCTGAATCGCCCTTTCCGACAGCTGCGGACATCGCGTATCTGATGCTGCCGGTGTTCGTCTGCATCGGCCTGCTGATGGTGCCCGTGGGCGCTTCGGGATATACCCACACCCGGCTGGCGCTCGACGGGTTCATCGTGGCGGTCGCGTTCTTTCAGATCGGTTGGTGGACGGTTCTGGGCGAGGTGTTCAACGACTACAGTGACGCCACGCGGTTCGCGGTCGGGGTCGCGCTGGCATATCCGGTGCTGGATCTGGGTGTGCTCACCGTGGCGGTGCTGGTGCTGGGGCGGGCCCGCACTCCGCAGCGGCGGGCGTTGACGCTGTTGGTCAGTGGCATGACGTTGATGGCCGTGGCGGACGGCGTTTTCGTCTACACGAACGCCCACGACGATGTCACCGTGCTCACCTACGGCAGCGTGAGCTGGGCGGCCGGTCTGCTGCTGATTGCGCTGGCCGCGCTGAACCCGGAGACGTGGGTGCGTGGGGCTGCCGAGGCCGACCGCGAGATTTCCCGGATGGCCATGTGGCTGCCGTACGTGCCGCTGGTGTTCGCCATGATTGCCGCGCTGGTGCGGTTTGCTGCAACGCCGGGCCTGCCACCGGCGCTGCTCGCCTCGGTGGTCCTGATCGTGCTGGTGTTGCTGCGGCAGTTCATCGTGGTGGCGGAGAACCGCAGACTGCTCCGGGCTGTGGAAGCGCAGGCCCTGCAGGACCCGCTCACCGGTCTGGCGAACCGCGCGCTGTTCCTGGACCGGTTGACCCATGCCATGGCGCTGCACCGTCGCGACGAGCAGTCGGTGGCGGTGCTGTCCCTGGACCTCGACGACTTCAAGCTCGTCAACGACGGCCTCGGCCATCCCGCAGGTGATCTGCTGCTGGTGCAGGCCGCCGAACGCATCCTGGGCGCCGCCCGGTCCAGCGATACGGTCGCCCGCATCGGCGGCGACGAGTTCGTGGTCCTGATGGAGGGGGACACCGAGGACTCGCATCGCGTTGCCCTGCAGGTGCTGCGCGCCTTCGACGAGCCGTTCGTCATCGACGGTCACGCCCTGTTGTTGTGTCCCAGCGCCGGCCTGGCCGGTGCCTCCGCGGGTGAGCCGGAGATCTCGGCCGACACCCTGCTGAAGCAGGCCGATGTCGCGATGTACACGGCCAAGCGGTCGCGCATCCGCGGGGTGCACGTCTACTCCGCCAGTGACATGCCCGACGATGCCGATCCCGAGGCCGACGATCGCGGGACCGCGGCGGCCGCGGCACGGAAGAGCACGGTGGCCTTCCAGCTTCTCGGCCAACTCCGGCACGCCATCGCCAATCAGGAACTCACCCTGGCGTATCAGCCCAAGTTCGACCTGCGTGACGAGTCGATCGTGGGGGTGGAGGCGCTGGTGCGCTGGCCGCACCCCGAACGGGGGTTGTTGGGGCCAGACCAGTTCCTGCAACTGGTCCGCGATCACGGGCTGATGCGGCCGATCACCGAACTGGTTCTGTCCCAAGCGCTCAACCAGACCGCGGAATGGCGGGACATGGGTCTGCTGGTGCCGGTGGCGGTCAATGTGTTCGCGCCGTCACTGAGCGATCTGGCCCTACCGGAGACGGTGGCGCGGGCGCTGGAGGAGCGTGGCCTGCCGTATGAGGTGCTGACCGTCGAGATCACCGAGGACCTGCTGCTGGACAACCACGAACGTGCCCGTGCGGTGATCGAGCGTCTGCGCCAGGGCGGGGTGCGCGTCGCGATCGACGATTTCGGCAGCGGCTATTCGGCGCTGTCGTATCTGCGGGAACTGTACGTCGACGAACTCAAACTGGACCGTGGCTTCGTCACCGCGGTCCTCGACGACCGGCGCGCCGCCGCCATCGTGCGCGCCGTCATCGATCTGGCGAACGAACTCGGCCTGACCACGGTGGCCGAGGGCGTGGAAGATCCCGAAACTGCCACGCTGTTACGTGATTACGGCTGCCAGGTGGCGCAGGGCTATCTCTACAGTGCGCCGCTGACGCCGCCGGACATGCTCAGTCTGCTGAAGTTGCGCCGGCCGGTACCAGACGCAGCGATATGGAGTTGATGCAGTAGCGCTGGTCGGTCGGCGTCGGGTAGCCCTCGCCTTCGAACACGTGCCCGAGGTGGCTGTGGCAGTTGGCGCAGATCACCTCGATGCGGGTCATTCCCAGCGAGTCGTCGCGTTTGAGGATCACCGCATCGGAGTTGGCGGGATCGAAGAAAGAGGGCCAGCCGCAGTGGGATTCGAACTTCTCGGTGCTGCGGAACAGCTCGGTGCCGCAGGCCCGGCATTCGTAGACCCCGGCGGTCTTGGTGTCGGTGTACTCGCCGGTGAACGGCCGTTCGGTGCCGGCGCGGCGCAGCACCGCGTACTCGGCGGGGTTGAGCTTCTCGCGCCACTGGTCGTCGGTCAGCTCGAGCTTGGGACCCGGGATTGTCATGATTCAACGCTAGCGCGCCGACGCTCATCCGTCATCCACGGCGGATCGATACCGGAATCCAGCCGACCTTCGGCCTTGGCGTCCAGGTAGCGGAAGTACAGCACGCAGAACACCACCACCAGCAGCAGCGACCAACCGTAGGTGATCTTCATGTATTCCAGGAAGCGTCCGGTGGTCGGCCAGTGCCCGAGCAACCAGCGGTCCATTGTCATGAACCCGTACACCGCCAGCCAGGCCGGCCAGTTGTGCAGCACGGAGTTGCGCAGCACCACCGTCATCAGGAACGGGAACAGCATCGTCGAGTAGTAACCCTGGCCCAGTGAGAGCACCAGGAACGACGCGGTCAGCAGTACCCCCGAGGAGGTCAGCAGCCAGAACAGCGGATCGCGCTCGCGGTAGTACTTGTAGAGCAGGTAGAGGCTGCCGGCGGCCAGCAAGGTGAATCCGATACGCAGCGCCAGGATCAGCCACATCGGCAGGCCGTAATAGATGCCGTTGCCCAGGATCGAGGAGTTGAAGTAGTCGCGGGTCTCCAGGATGTAAGGCACGGTGCGGTGCACGAAGTTCATCGGGTCCGACACCAGCGGCCAYGCAGCCGCGTTGAAGACCAGCGGCACGCCGAAAGCGGTGATCAGGGTGTAGAACTGGCGATTCAGTACCGGTAGCAGCAGCAGCGGTAGCAGCGACGGTTTGACCACCAAGGTGAGGCCGATGGCGGCGCCGGCCAGCAGTTCCGCGCGGACTCCGCCCTTGAGCAGTAACCGGAAGAACAGCACCGCCCCCAGCAGCATGCAGCCGTTGATGTTGGTGAACACCAAAGTGTTGGTGACGGATTCGGTGCAGAACATCGCCAGCAGCAGCGCCGGTGCCGCGACCGAACTCAGCGTGTAGTTGAACATCCGCAGCAGCAGATAGGCCGCGAGCAGGAAGGCCACCACGTTGAAGGTGATGTACCAGTAGCGGGCGGCGTCGACGGGCAGGTAGCCGAACGGCGCCAGCAGCAGCGTCCCACCCGGCGGGTACAGGTAGTGCGGGTCCACCTGATGGAAGTTCTCGTTGTAGATGTCCCAGCCCATTTTGAAATTGATCACCGCGCGGTAGACCGGGCCGAAATCATCGGTGATGTAGCCGTTGGTGCCCAGCACGTAGCTGCGGTGGATCACCGACAGGATGGCGATGGGCCACAAGATCGACCGCAGAATCGTTGCGGTGCTGGGCGGTGTGGTGCTGGGGCGAAAGGCGTTCAGCACACCGGAGGGCAGGAACGACACCAGCGCACCGTACACCGCAGTTCGTCGGGGCTTGATCAGGCGGGGCAGAACGTGTCGGTCTCGGGCAGTTTGCCGCTCTCCAGGTATCCGATGACCGGCGGCAGCGCGCACGCCGTGTAGATGCCGGCGCCGTGCCCGATGCCCTGCCAGATCACCCGCTTGCTGGTGGAACCGGCGTTGATGACGGTGGCGGCGACCGCGGCCACCCCTTCGTTGCCGACGATCGGATCGTTCTGGACACCGAGCAGCATGACCGGGATCTTGAGGTCCTTGGGATCCTGCGGTGCGGAGCCGCTGGGCCAGCTCAGGCAGTTGACCATCCGCAGTGCGCCGACGCTGCCGAACTGCGGGTAGAGCCGGTCCCAGGCGACGACGAGCTCGCGGACCCGGTCCGGGGTGGGCCGGTTGAGCGCGTCGCTGCAACCGTTGACGAACTGACCGTCGGTCTGGCGGAGGGTGTCGGCCTGGGTGATCAGGTTGGTCATCGCGTTGGTGTCACCGCCGCGGGCGGAGGCGATCGCACCGGCCAGCGCGTTGGTGGCGCTGGCCCGGTCCCCGCGCGGGAAGGCCAGCGCCGTCGTGATGGCGTCCGCCACGGCAGCCTCGGAGGCGCCGTTGGGTCCGTCGCCGTTGCGGGCGGCCGTCAGCAGGGCGTCGACGGCGCCGCGGGGGTCCGGGCCCAGTGGGCAGTTCGTGGCGGCACACTGCGCGGCGAATGCGTCGAGGGCCGCCTGCTGGCCCTTGACCATCTGCTCGGTGGCGGCCTCGGCGCCGATGCCCAGCGGCAGCGGCGAATCCAGCACCAGCCGCGCCACCTTGTCGGGGTGCGACCCGGCGTAGGCCAACGCGACCTGCGCACCGTTACCGATGCCCATCAGCGCGATCGTCGGGACATCCCAGGTGCTGCGCAGCCGTTCGATGTCCTCGGCGGCGTGGGCGTTGTCATAGGCCGAATCGCCGGGGGCGATGGTGTCGGTGCAGGTGGTGGTGGCGGTCTGGACGATGGCGCTCAGGTTGGCCACCGGGTCGTCACCGGGCTCGAACTGGGTCTGGTCGATCATCTCCTGACGGTCGAACAGGTCGCGGCAGTCGATGGCCTTGGACAGTCCCATCCCGCGCCGGTCGACGGCGACGATGGGGTTCTTCTTGAGGATGTCGGAGCCGGCGCGGGATAGCCATACGGGCAGTTGCGATGACGAGGGCAGGTCCGTGCCGGTGGTCATCACCAGCGGGCCGGCGTCGGCGGGGGTGTCCACGGAGGTGGCCCGCACCACGCCGATAGTGATCTTGCCGTTGGCGCCCTTGATCGAATCGAGGTCGGCATCGTAGGTGGCGCAGTCCAGTGTGATGCCCGGCAGCGCGGGCACGGCAGCGTCACTGAACACTCTGGAGGTGCAGTCCTGCCAGGACAGGTCGTTCTTGGGTGCCTCCAGCGCCGGTGGCCCGTCGGCCTCGGCGGTGGTCGTGGGCGCGCCCTGGGGTCCGGCGCCGTCGTCGGTGGCGTAGCGCGGGTTGGCGGCCAGCAGCGGGGCACACGAGGTCAGCAGCACTGCGACCGACGACACGGCGATCGTCGACAGAATCCCCACACGCATGCCGACCACAGTAGCGATCGTCGACGCCGGATCAGTCGCGGCTGTAGCGCGTGTACAGATAGCCCTCGTCGTCGGTCAGCACGTGGCGGCGCTGCAGCCGGGTGATCAGCTCGCGGTGCCCATCGGCGATCCGCTTCGACCCGCCGCCCACCACCGTCGGCGCGATGGTCAGGCACAGCTCGTCGAGCAGGCCGTCGGCGATGAAGGTGCCGAGCAGGCTGGGGCCGCCCTCGGCGAGCACCCGGGTCAACCCGAGGCCGGCCAGGGTGCGCAGTGCGGCGCCGAGGTCGACGCCGGCGGGATCGGCGCCCGAGCAGTCGTACACCTCGGCCAGGCCGGCGAACCGGGCGCGCGCGTCGGCGGCGGTGTCGCGGGAGGTCAACAGCAGTGGGGGCACTTCGGTCTGGGTGAACACCGCCAGGTCGTGGTCGAGGTCAGCGGAGCGGGTGACCATGGCGATGGGCGGCACCTCGCGTTGCCCGCGGGCGTGCCGGCGCTGTCGTTCGGCCACCCCGAGTTGGGCGCCGGAGTAGTTCTCGACGCGCACCGTGCCTGCCCCGACCACCACCACGTCGGCCAGCTCACGCATCAGCCGGAACACGGCCCGGTCCCCGGCGCCCCCGAGCGCACCGGAGCGGCCGTCGGCCGTCGCGGCACCGTCGAGGCTGCTGATGAAATTGGCCCGTACCCAGCAGGAGCTCAGGTTCTCGGGGTAGGCGTAGTACTGCGCCAGCCCGCCGTCCTCGGTGGTGGAAACCGGTCCAAGGGCTGTGAGATCCGTCCCAGCGGTGCTATCCGACATGGGCAACATTGCAGCACGTCGATAGGGTGCCTGACATGCAAAGCACGGGCGGGGTCGCGGGTCTGGTCGAGCGACGGCCGAGCGTCACCCCGGAGCGGCTGGTCGCGCAGCTGGTCCCGCCGCCCACGTTCGCCGATGTCAGCTTCGACACCTACCGGCCCGATCCCAATGAACCGTCGCAGGCCGAGGCGGTCGGGCACTGCCGCAAGTTCTGCGAGCTGGCCAAGGAACGCCGGGCCGGCAAGAAGAAGCTGTTCGGCAAGCGTGAGGTGCTGCCCGGCGTCGGCGTGTACCTCGACGGCGGGTTCGGTGTCGGCAAGACCCACCTGCTGGCCTCCACGTATTACACGATGTCCGAGGGCGACGCCCCGGTGGCGTTCGCGACCTTCGGTGAACTGACCCAGCTGGCCGGCGTGTTCGGCTTCACCGAGTGCATCGACCTGCTCGCCGACTACGCGGTGGTCTGCATCGACGAGTTCGAACTCGATGATCCGGGCAACACCACGCTGATCTCCCGGCTGCTCTCCGCCCTGGTGGAGCGCGGCGTATCGATCGCGGCCACGTCGAACACGCTGCCCGAGCAGCTCGGGGAGGGTCGCTTCGCCGCGCAGGACTTCCTGCGTGAGATCAACACGCTGTCGGCGATCTTCACCACCATCCGCATCGAGGGCCCCGACTATCGGCACCGCGGGCTGCCGCCGGCACCCGAGCCGTTGACCGATGACCAGGTGCGCACCGCGGCAGCGGCGAAACCCGGTGCGACACTGGATGATTTCGACGCGCTGTGTGCGCACCTGGCGACCATGCACCCGTCGCGCTATCACGCGTTGATCGACGATGTCACCGAGGTGTTCATCACCGGGGTGCACCCGATCAACGACCAGAGTGTGGCACTGCGGTTGGTGGCGCTGACGGACCGGTTGTATGACGCCGGTATCCCGATTCTGGCCTCGGGCACCAAGCTGGACACGATTTTCAGCGATGAGATGGTGGCCGGCGGGTTCCGCAAGAAGTATCTGCGCGCCACCTCGCGCATGCTGGCGCTGACTGCCGCCGCGCAGTCTCAATCGAACTGAATGACCGGGCCTGCGGTACTGCTGCTTCCGGGGGCCGGTGCGCGCTGCGACGGGTTCTTCCCCGGTCTGGTGGATTCGCTTGCGGCCGAACCCGGTTGCCGGGTCATCGTGCACGACGTTCCCGAGACACTGGCGCAGGTGCCCGCGCACCTGCATGACCTGATCGCGCGGGAGGGCGCCGGGCCGGTGGTCGTGGTGGGCCAGAGCCTGGGTGGTGCGATGGCGCTGCTGCTCGCGCGTGACCATCCCGACGACGTGGCCGGTCTGGTGCTGCTGGATGTCACGCCGATCAACGATGCCGCGATCTGCCGCCGTGTCGAACGCGCGTTCCGCGCCGTGGCCGTCATCTGCCGAATCCCGGTGATCCACCGCTGGTTTCGGTCGCGGATGATGAAGGGAGCCGCGCGCGAGGCCCACAGGCTGCGGTTGCGGCCGGATTGCGCGGCGGTCCACTCACGGGTCGCCGCCGAAGCCGATCTGATCCGGCTCGGACGGGTGGTGAGCGGGCTGTCGGGACTGTCCGCGCAGTTCGACGAAACCGGGCTGCCGCGTGTGCCCGCCGCCGTCATCACCGCGGATCGCGCGCCCACCGGTGCGACACATGTTGCCCATCAGCGCATCGCGGATGCCCTCGGCGAACCACTGCTCTGCTGGCCGGGTTCCACGCACTCGGTGCACCTCACCCATCCCGACGAGGTGCTCGACGCCGTGCGTGACGTCCTCGGGCGCACTCAGGCCGAGCGGACCATCACGTAATCGCTCTCGACGCTGTCGCCGAGGCGGAAGGTCTTGGTGCCGCTGACCCGGAAATCGGATTTGGCGTAGAAGCGTTGGGCGCGCTGGTTTTCCTGATTGACGCCCAGCCACACGCTGGCCGCGCCCAGTTGTGCGCAGCGCCGCAACGATTCGGCCATCAGCGCCGCGGACACCCCGGCGCCGTGTACGTCGGGCAGCGTGTACATCTTGGAGATTTCCACGGCCGGGAGCAGCGGCACGGCCTGCTGCACGTCGGCGTCTTCGGGCACACCGCGGATCAGCATGGCATAGCCGAGGATTCGGGTGTCGTCGCGGGCGATCAGCACCACGCGGTCCGGGTTGTTCAGGTAATCGGCGAACGCCTCGACCGACAGGTTCGCCGCGATGAACGCGTTGACGTTGTCTTCGGTGACGCCCGGCGGGCAGGCCAACGGAAAGGTGGTGGCGGCGACGGCGGCAAGCTCGGTCAGATCTGCCGGTCCGGGTACCTCGACGTGCACGGCGATCAGGGCAGCGGAGCGCCGGGCTGCCAGATGTTCCACTGGGCCAGGTGCGTTCCGGTCTGCGGGTTGATCATCACCACGTTGGTGACCAGCGCGCGGTAGACGTCCCAGTAGACGCCACCGTTGACGGTGGACCCGGGGGGCGCGTTCAGCAGTGCCTTCTCCAGCGCGTCCGGGGCGTCGGTGTGCTTGGCGGCGTAGGCGTCGGCGTAGGGGGTGACGCCGCTGAACGTGGTGGCGATGGACAACTTGTACGGGTTGGGCGCGGAGATGACGTGCACCGTCACACCGGCCCGCCACGGGCCGCCCTGGGCGCGCCAGCGCGGGGAGCCGTTCCAGCCCCATCCCGGTGGCACCGGCACGGCCAGCACGTCGTGCACCGTCACGTCGGCGACGAAGTCGTCGAACTGCACGCGCAACGTCTCACCCAGGTTGCCGATGGGAGTGACTGCAGCCGCGGCGGGCGGCGCGATGCCGACTGCCACCGCGGCGGTCAGGCTCGTCAGGAGAACCGCGAACCAGGTGCGGACCTTTGCCAATCGCATGCTTGGCATGATGGCACATGCCCGACGGACACTGCGGTGTTCGGCGGTTTAGGCGATCCAGGGTCCCTGACCGCCGATGGATTCGATGCGGATCCGGGTCAGGAAGCCGTCCGGTGCGTCGGCCGGCGGGAAGTACTGGTCGGAGCCGAGCAGGGCGATGGCCAGCTCCTTGAGCAGTTCGGGCGCACCGCCCTCGACGATGCGTGCGGTGCCGGTCACCGACAGGTACTGCCGCTGCTGACCTGGCTGGCTGGGGCCCAGGATGGTCGCGGTGACCCGCGGATCGCGCCGGATGTTGCGCACTTTCTGGTACTTGTCCGACAGGTGCGCGGACACCAGTTCGTCACCGTCGGGAGTGGACTGCAGCGCTACCCAGACCAGTGAGACCTGCGGGCTGCCGTCGGCGTTGAGGGTGACCAGGGTGGTGTCGACCCCTGCACCGATGAGCTCGCGTGCTGCTGCGTTCAGTTCCATGAGCTGTTCTACAGCGACGGGTCCGCTTTCATTCCCGTGATGGAGGCCAGCAGCTCGATGAGCTTGGCGGTCGTGCGGTCCTTGTCGACGCCGAGACCGTGCAGCGGACCTTCGCCGTCCTCGGATTCCAGCAGTGCCAACAGGATGTGCTCGGTGCCGATGTAGTTGTGGCCCAAGCGAAGTGCTTCGCGGAACGTCAATTCCAGCACCTTCTTGGCCGGGCCGCTGAAGGGCACCAGGTCCAGTGTCTGGCCCGTCGCGGGCGGCAGTGTGATCGCCGCGCGGATCTGATCGGGTTCGGCGCCCTGGGCCTGCAGGATCGCGATGGCCAAGGATTCGGTGTCGCCGAGCAGCCCCAGGATCAGGTGTTCGGGGCCGATCTCGATGTTCTCCGCGTCGCGGGCGACGCGTTGGGCGGTGACGACGGCGGTGCGTGCACGCGGGGTGAACCGCGCGAAGCCCTCGTTGGGGTCGATGCCGGCGGCATCGGCCTTGGGGACGAAGCGTTTCTGGGCGGCCTGTTTGGTGACACCCATGCTGGTGCCGATATCGGTCCAGGAGGCGCCGGAGCGGCGGGCCTGGTCGACGAAGTGGCCGATGAGGTGATCGGCGACCTCGCCGAGGTGCTCGGCGGCCAGTACCGCATCGGTGAGTTGCTCGAGGGCGTCGGTGTGAACGGACTTGATGGCGCGGATGAGGGTGTCGAGGCTGACGGAATCGGTCATGCGTCAACCGTAGGTTGACTCTGTGGTTTCGTCAACTACGAGTTGACGTCAGGGTTGCGGGTAGCCGCGCCGCACCGTCCGGTCCAGAATGCCCAGGGTGGCGCGCAGCGCGCTCTCTGGGATGACCGGAAAGATGCCTGCCTCGCGCCACTTGTCGGTGATGTTGGACCAGTCGTAGAACGAGGTGACCAGCGTCCCGTCGCCGGTCGGTTCCAGGCGGTAGCCGTAGACGTGGCCGATCTGCGGTTTGATCTGACCCAGGATCGTCCAGGCGATCAACCGGTCCTGCTCGAACTCGGTGATGTCGACGGTGACGTCATACTTGCCCATCGGAAAGTCGTTGAGCGCTTCACGATCCATGTGCACGACGAACTGATCGCCCACCTGCCGCGCCGGCGCCCCGGTGGCGTCCTGCAACATCCCGGAAGCATCGATGGCGACGTGTCCCTGCGGGTCGGCCAGCACCGCGAAGATGTCGGCGGCCGGTGCCGCGATGGTGCGCTGCACTTCGAAGCGTTCGGTCATGCGGTGTGCTCCTCAACTGGTGGGTGCGGGTTTGCGGGCGATCAGATACCCCTGCGGTGTCGATTCAACACCGTCGCCCTCGGGTTCTCGGACGAGTCGGGCGTGCACGGGCAGGCCGGCGTCGTTCAGCAGCTCTGCGACGGCCTCGGGACGGCGGCGGTGAAAGAGCAGGTCGACGCGTTCGCCGAACGCCTCGGTCAGGTGGCGCGGCCGATCGCCGATCTGGAAGGCCAGCAGCGCCACGCCGCCCGGGATGAGCACCCGGTGGAACTCGGCGAACACCGCGGGCAGTTGATCGTCGGGGATGTGGATCACCGAGTACCAGGCGCACACGCCGCCGGCGCACGCATCGGGCAGGTCGAGGTCGGTCATCGATCCCACGCTGAAGCCGATGTCCGGATGAAGCCTGCGGGCTTGGGCAATCATGTTGGGCGACAGATCGATTCCCGATACCTGTGCACCATTGTCGCGCAGGATCGTGGTGGCCGCGCCGGTGCCGCAGCCGATGTCGATGACCTGCTGGTTCGGCGGCACCATGTCGGTGAAGGCCTTCAGCACGGCGAGGTCCAGGGGTTTGTCGTCCAGGTGGTACTGGAATGCCGCGACGTATCCGGCGGCGGTGCGGTCATAACCGTCGCGGGTGCGGTCCAGGAACGGGGTTTCAGCCATCGACGCTGAGGTTACTGTCGACGGTATGCGTATCGCGGTGTTGGTCATCGGAATAGTCGTCGCCATGTTCGGAACGCTCTTCGCGTTCCAGGGATTCGGGGTGGTCGGCGGCAGTCCGATGAGCGGTACCACCACGTGGTCGGTGCTCGGGCCGATCATCGCGCTGATCGGCGTGGGCATCGCGGGCTACGCCTGGCGTCTCAAGCCCTGACTCATCCCACGGGCTGTCCCACGCTCGGGGGATAGGAGAGCCGGTTCGGCGAGCGTAATCTTCGCGCATGAGTGGGGAATTGGCTGTCGCGATCGGTGTGCTGGGGGCACTGTCGGTGCTCGCGGTCACAGTCTTCATGTATGTGCGGGTGCGGCGGTGGCGCGCCGAGTCTCCCGCGGAGGCTTACCGGCGTGAAATGCGCGCCGGTAAGAGCGGATCCCGGGGCATTTGGGCCGCGGGTTCATTCGGCATCGTGGGCACAGGCGCGGACGGTTGGCCGTCTTCGGGCGATAACGGCTGGGGCGGCGGTGGATGTGGCAGTGGCGGCGGTTGCGGTGGGGGTGGCGGCGGCTGTGGTGGGGGCGGTTGCTGATGGACATATTGGCCGTGTTGGTCGGTGTCGTGATCATCGCCGCGGTGACTGTCACGGTGGTTGTCGCGCGCCGGCGGCGACGGGCCCTGCTGCTGGCTGCCGAGACTCCCGAGGCCAAGTACCGGCGTGAGGTTGCCGCATTGCGGCCCAAGCAGACTCGGGAGGACCGCGCACCCGGTGGCCCGGCGATCGAGCGTTACCACGAGCGCAAGCGCAAGGACGTGCGCAACCGGCGGTCCAAGCGGATGTGGGCGGCGGGATCCGCTGGAGCGGTGGGGATCGGGCCGGACGGTTTTCCCGGCAGCGGCGGTGACGGTGGTGCGGGCTGCGGTGGGGGTTGCGGCGGCGGTTGCGGTGGGGGTGGGAGCTGATGAACGTAGTGCTGGCCCTCCTTGCGTTGGCCTCGTTCGTCGGCGGGGCGGGGGCTTACCTGTGGTGTGAGAGCTTGGCCCGCAAAGATCGTGAACGCCGGGGGGCAGGTGTGGCGGAAAGACGGCAGCGGTGGAGGTGGTTTCGGCGACGGAGGTGGTGGATGCGGCGGTGGCGGCTGTGGTGGAGGCGGTGGCTGATGATCCGGGCCCACTTTTGACGTTCGTCGACCGCGGTGTAATCTCACCCTCGTGAACATCCGCGTGCGCGCCGGCTATTGGCGCTTTATCGAGGCTCCGGGCGGAGCCGATAAAGCGCAGCACTAAGCACGCATCCACCCGGAGCCCAGGCAGTGACCACTTTTGGTCGCTGCCTTTCGTCATTCAAGGGCGCCCGGGATGTCACTCAGGTGCCCATACCAGAAAGGCACCATCGTGAACCTGGCGCAGACCGCCACCGCACCCGCAACGTCGGACCGGCGGATACGCAGTTTCAGCGAAATCCCCAGCCCGCATGAGGTGCTCTCCGAGTTCCCGCTGGGCGCCCGCCGTGCCGAACGCGTCGCGCGCGACCGCGACGAGATCGCCGACATCCTGGCCGGCCGCGACGATCGCCTGCTCGTGGTCGTGGGTCCCTGCTCGGTGCACGACCCGGAGGCGGCCCTCGACTACGCCAGCCGACTGGTCAAGGTCGCCGACGAAGTCGGTGACCGGCTCAAGATCGTGATGCGGGTGTACTTCGAGAAGCCCCGCACCACGATCGGCTGGAAGGGCCTGATCAACGATCCCGGCATGGACAACACCTTCGATGTCACGCGAGGCCTGCGCACCGCACGGCAATTGTTGCTCGACATCATCGACATCGGCCTGCCGGTGGGGTGCGAATTCCTGGAACCCACCAGCCCGCAGTACATCGCGGACGCGGTCGCCTGGGGTGCGATCGGGGCCCGCACCACCGAATCCCAGGTGCACCGCCAGCTGGCGTCGGGACTGTCGATGCCGGTCGGTTTCAAGAACGGCACCGACGGCAACATCCAGGTCGCCGTCGACGGCGTGAAAGCCGCTGCCGCCCAGCATGTCTTCTTCGGCATGGACGATATGGGTCGCGGCGCGCTGGTGAACACCGAGGGCAATGAGGACTGCCACGTCATCCTGCGCGGCGGCACCGCCGGACCCAACTACGACGCGGACTCGGTACGCGACACGGCGGCCAAGCTGACCGCCGCCGGCCTTCCGGGCCGGGTCGTGATCGACTGCAGCCACGCCAATTCCGGTAAGGACCACGTGCGGCAGGCCGGGGTGGCCGCCGAGGTGGCTCAGCTGGTGCGCGACGGATTGCCGGTCAGCGGCGTCATGCTGGAGAGCTTCCTGGTCGCCGGCGCCCAGGCCCCCGAAGCGCGTCCGCTGACCTATGGACAGTCCGTCACCGACAAGTGCATGGACTGGAGCGCAACCGATCTCGTGCTGCGCGAGCTCGCAGCGCGGTAGTCCCGTGCCGCTGATCTTCACCTACGGCTGACGCTGCGGGACCCGGCCGTGCAGCATTCGCTGTTCGGCCGGCATCGGATCCTGCGGCCCGGAACCGACGCCGACGACTATGTGCGAGTGCAGGTGACGCTGAGTTCCGGTCGCCAGGCGTGGGTCTACGTATCTGCCGACTGACGTTGCTCGGCCAGTGCGGCCAGGTTGAGCAGTGAGTTCTCCAGATGGCTCACCGGAAACGGCGGGAACTCGATATCGCGATGGTGCGGCGACACATTGGACCAGTCGTAGGTCAGCGTGACCTCGGTGCCGGCGCCTGCCGGAACCAGGTCGTAGCGCCACGTCCAGCCGCCGTAGTCGATACCGGCACCGGGCGGACCCTGATAACCGGGGATGTCTTTCGGTTCGGCTCCGGGCTGCCACGCGATGGCCTGCGGACGCTCCAGCACCTCGACCCGGTTGGCCATCTCGTAATGCTTGTTGGGGTGGTTCTCGTGGTACATCCCCATCCGGAAGATCTGCCCGACGTCGGTCAGCGGGGCGGTATCGATGGGTGGCTGCACCCAGCCGGTGCCGTCGATCGACGGGTGCGTCGACGGGTCGGCCAGCAGGTCGAACACGGTTTCGGGGCGGGCATTGACGACCGTCGTGACGGTCAGGGATTGATCGGTCATACCTGTACCGACCGCAGGCGGGGCCGATACTCATCGGGCTGACTGCGCATCGCCGATGGGGTGGCGGATAATTGCATGGTCAAGTTCACGCGGGAAGGGGTGTGCAGTGCTGGCGGTGTTGGAAGCCTTCGCCGTCATCGCCATCATCATTGTCGTCGGTGCCATCGTGGGCCGCCGCAACGTCCTCGGGGACAACGCGCGGATGGTGCTCAACCGGGTGGCCTTCCACGTCGGGGTGCCCGCGCTGCTGCTGCTCTCGCTCGCCGATTCGACACCTTCGCAGGTCTTTTCACTGCCACTGCTGGTCTCGGCGCTCACCACGATGATCATGTTCGGTATCTACTTCGCGATCGCGGTGATGGTGCGGCGCAGCGACCGCGCCGATGCCACCATCGGCGCGTGGGCCGCATCGTGGGTCAACTCCGGCAATCTCGGTATTCCGCTGAGCGCCTACGTCCTGGGCAGCACCACAGAGGTGTCCGCACTGATCGTGTTCCAGACGGTCTTCCTGGTGCCGTTCGGTGTGGCGATCATCAATTCCGCGGGCCGCAACGCGGGTTCGGTGAAGTCTCAGATCAAGGACCTGGTGACGAATCCCATCATCGTCGCCAGCGCCATCGGCACGGTACTCGCGTTCACCGGGATAGAACTGCCGCGGGCCATCCACCAACCGCTGGAACTGCTGGCCGATCTCGCGATCCCGACCGTGTTGCTGGCCTTCGGTATCGCCCTGGTCACCCAGACCGGGGGCAAGGGCAAGGAGGGCCGGGTCGATCTCTGGCTGGCCATCGTGTTCAAGGTCCTGCTGATGCCGGCGCTGGCCTATGTGCTGGCCCGCTGGGCGTTCGGGCTCTCGCCGGAACAGACCGCCATTGCCACCGTGTTGGCCGCCCTGCCCGCCGCACAAAACCTCAACACCTACGCCTCGGTCTTCGAACGCGGCGAGAAGCTGGCGCGCGACGCCACGCTGATCACCACGATCGCGTCCGTGCCGGTGATCGCCTGCATTGCTTACCTGCTGGGGCTCTGAGCGTCCAGCAGCCCGAGCAGTTTCACGGTCGTGGTCCAGCTGCGGATCGTCATCTGCTTGTATTCCGGTGTGYCGACGATCTTGCTCATCTTGCTCTTGGTGCGCTGCGCCCCGAGCCGCGCGAAATAGACCACGCCGGTGCCCGGCCAGGCCTGGTCGACGCCGTCGCGCAGCGCCACGATGCCCATCACCTGCTTGGCGGTCAGCGGAGCCTTGAGGAACACGGCATCGGAGTAGTAAGTGTCCGGGTCGGTGCCGAACCCGTTGGGTGCCTTGTCGATCACGCTCTTGAGTTGGCGATGTGACCGCAGCACCACCACCAGCGGGACCTTGAACGCCTTCTCCAGCGCGGCCTCGATCTCGCTCTCCAGCGTCTTGGCGGGGCGGTCGGTCTCGAACAGCACATTGCCGGACTGGATGTAGGTGCTGACGTTCTCCAGGCCGTGCGCCTCCAGTGCCGCCCGCAGGTCCGTCATCGCGATGATGTTCTTGCCACCGACATTGATGCCGCGCAGCAGGGCGACGTAGCGGGTACGGGCCATCAGCCGAACTCCAGCAGGGTGTAGGCGCCCCGGTACTGCTTGCTCCAATTCCACTGCCAGTAGGCGGGAAACAGCTTGCCGAACAGGAATCCGCGGCCCTTGGGGATGGGCAGATCGTGTACGGCACGGATACCGGGAACCGTGTTGACCAGGTCGGCCAGCTCGGCGGGGGAGAGGCTGAACGGCATCGGCGGCACCCGGTACCGGCGCGAGGAGCGCATACCGTTTTTGCGGGTCAGTTTCTTCACGATCACCGGTGGCAGGTCGAAGATCATCTGGCCACCGGGAAAGCGTTTGGCGCACTCGGCGATCAGGGCCATCGCCTCCTCGGGCTGCAGGTACATCAGCAGTCCCTCGGCGGTGATGAACACACCCTTGTCAGTGTCCACCTGATCCATCCAGCTGTAATCCAGGGCCGACTGTGCCAGGTTGGTGATCCGCTCCGATGCCGGGAGCAGCCGCTGACGCAGCTCGACGATGGGTGCGAAATCAACGGTGATCCAACGGAAGTCGGCCTCGGGCAGGGCGGCGCTCAGACGCCAGAAACTGGTCTGCAGGCCCTCGGCGAGCGCGACGACGGTGGCCGAAGGGTGCGTCGACAGATACGCGGTGGCCGCCCGGTCGATGCCGACGGCGCGCAACGCCATCTCCTGGCCCTTGCGGCCGAACTTGTCGAAGTCGAACTCGATCGCATCAACCAGCTGGATCGCCATCGGATCCTCGATGACGGGCTTGGGGTGGCGGGCCTGGTGCGCGCGGGCGTTGAGCGTCAGCAGAGCGGTCTCGGACACTCCGGTGAGATTGCTGGCGTCGGCTTTGCTGCTGTCCACGACACCGAAGCTACTAGCATTCGGCGCATGGCAAAGCTCGAACTATCCCGCGAACTGTCGCTCGATCCACAGACGGCGTGGGATCACGCGTCGAATCTGAACGAGCTGGGGGACTGGCTGGTGATGCACGAAGGCTGGCGTAGCGAGATTCCCGACGAGCTCACCGTCGGCACCACCCTGATCGGCGTGGCCGGGGCGAAGGGCATGCGTAACCGCGTCACCTGGACGGTGCGCAAGCTGGATGCACCGCACCTGCTGGAGGTCGTGGGCAAGGGCGTCGGCGGCACCAAGTACGGGCTGAAGCTGAGTGTGAAGCCCACTTCGTCGGGAAGTAAGTTCGCGGTGACCCTCGAACTCGGCGGTCCGCCGCTGTTCGGCCCGATCGGATCCGTCGCCGCCCGCACGGTCAAGGGCGATATCGAGCGTTCCATCGAGAAGTTCGAGACGCTCTACACCTGACGCCTCTAAGCTCGCGTGGGTGAGGGGGAAATTCACAGCGACGTTGCTGGTGGTGCTGCTGTGCGTGCTGGGGCCGGTATCGGCGGCGCAGGCGGAACCACCGAACGCTCAGATCGACATCGGGGGCTTGCAGCGCACGTTCTACCTGCATCTGCCGCCGGGGCCACCGAAGGGCCTGGTGGTGAACATGCATGCCGCCGGTCAGAACGGCGGGCAGCACGCGGCGCTGACCCATTACGACTCCGTGGCCGACGCGCACGGCTACGCGGTGGTGTACCCGGACGGTATCGATTTCAGCTGGGCCGACGGACGAGGCGCATCGGTGCCGGACCGCACCGGGGTCGATGACGTGGGATTCATTGTCGCCCTTGTGGATCGGTTGACGGCCGAGTACGGGATCCCGGCCGGCCGGGTGTTCGCCACCGGGCTGTCGGCGGGCGGATTCATGGCCAATCGGCTGGCGTGTCAGCGGGCGGACATGTTCGCCGCGGTCGCTCCCATCGGCGCGACCCTCGGCGATCACGTCGCATGCAACCCGTCGCAGCCGGTGTCGGTGCTGACCTCGCAGGGCACCGTCGATCCGATCGTGCCGTTCAACGGTGGGCCGATGATCGGGCGTGGTGGGCCGAGCACCATCCTGGCGGCCTACGCCGTGGTGGATCGCTGGCGTGAACTCAACGGCTGCGCGCCGGACCCGGTGATCGCGCCGGTGCCCGGATCCGGTGACGGGACGAGCGCCGAACGCGTCAGCTACGAATGCGATGCCGGCACCGAGGTCGTGTTCCTGCGCGTCGACGGCGGTGGGCACACCTGGCCGGGTGCCCCGGAGATCCTGCCGGCGAACCAGGTGGGCCCTGCGACCCGCGCGTTCGATGCCTCGGAGGTTTCGGCGCAGTTCTTCGACGCACACGGCAGGTAGTTCGTCCCCGGTATTTCCGGCAGCCCCTTTCGAACATATGATCGAACAGTGGGTGAGATGCAGAGCATCGGGCACGGCGGCCAGCCTGCGCGGGACGTCTTCCGCCGGGTGGACCCGCCGCGTCCCGTGCTGGTCGATCTGGGCGCCCTTTTCCCACGGCAACCGCACTGCCAGTGGGGGCGCTATCACCCRCTCGGGTTGCAGATGCACAAGGTGGTCGAGGGGCAGTTGACCTGCTGGGGGCTGTGTGAACAGGGGGCCTGGTGGGGTTTGGTGACGTATTCGATCACCTTCGGCGCTTCGGAAAGGCCGGTGACGCATTGGGTTCCGGCCTGGATGCTGACGGTCAAGTCGTAGTTCGTTAGTGTCCGGGCTATGACGCAGCCGCCGGAGAGCGAGGAACCGACCGGCTATATGGCCGAGGCCGGTGCACCCACCGAGCTCTCCGGTGTCGCGGACGCGAACACCCAGGCGGCGCACGCGTGGGCGTTCGACGAGGACCCGGAGCCCGAGCCGCCACGCTTCACACCCGGGCGGATCACCGCATTCGCCGTCGCCGCGGCGGTCGTGGTGATCGCGGCCGCCTCGGGTGTCGTGGTGTGGTTCCTGAGTGATGACCCGGTCGCCGAGCCGGCCCCGCGACCCGATCTCCTCAACGGGATGTACCGCGTCGAATACCACTGGGATGAGGCCACTTACCGCGATGTCGGTGGTAACACCAACTGGGGTGAGGGCGCCGCTGCCGGGCCGGCCCAGGACTGGCTGTCGCTGACGTCGGCCTGCACGGACACCGACTGCATCGCCACCGGCGAGGTGCTGGGCCAGGACCGGGCGCGCATGCCCGGTGCCCGCACGCTGACGTTCAAACTGACCAATGGCACATGGGAGGACATCGCACCCGCGCGGGTGAAGTCCACCTGTACCTACGACGACGGCTCGGTCGCGGGGGAGTCCTGGACGACGGTGACGCTGGGCTTCACCCCGCGCCCGGACGGCTCGTTCACCGGTGCGCTCACCACCGTCGTCGATACCAACGAGTGCGGGGATCAGGGCAACACGGTGGTGACGCCGCTGACGGCCGGGCGGGTGGGGGAGGCGGTGTAAGCGATGTTGGGGCCATGGTGGTGTCTACTGCGGGGACACAAACTAGAGACCACGAAGACGCGCAGGGAACAGCAGTCGGCGCGTAAGTCAGCTACCTGTCTCGACTGTGGGCGTCAGTGGGACACCACGCCAGGGGAGGGTGGCCCCTCGGCAGGGCCGTGATCTGTGGCCCAAGCATGAAAAAGGCCCGGTCGAAACCGGGCCCTCATCTGTACGAACTGTGGTGCGCGATACTGGGATTGAACCAGTGACCTCTTCCGTGTCAGGGAAGCGCTCTCCCGCTGAGCTAATCGCGCCGGGTCGAAACTTTGGAGGTGGAGACGGGAATCGAACCCGTGTGCACGGCTTTGCAGGCCGTTGCCTCACCACTCGGCCACTCCACCATTGGGGTTGATGCCACTGCACCTTCGAGCGGACGACGGGATTCGAACCCGCGACCCCAACCTTGGCAAGGTTGTGCGCTACCAACTGCGCCACGTCCGCGTGCCTCGGATGAGATCGTCACCCGGTGCGGAAAGGAACATTAGTCCAACCATGCGAGTAACTACAAATCACTTGAAACGACACGGCAATCGGATCTAAAACAGCTGGTAAACCTGGCGTGCGATCGCGAATCCGTGACCAGTGTTGCGGTCGAGACAGGTGATACCGCTCTCCGCGCTGTCACATTTCAGGTCCCCGCGGACGATCGACTGGCCGTAGGCGAGCGGGGTGGAACCGCCCAGCGTGGTGTCCCCGGCGCAGACGAAGGTCGCTGGCTCGTTCGGACCCATCGCGATGCCCTGGCCGTAATCAAACTCACAGTCCGCGGGCCGCGGCGGGGGAGCCCAGTCCCGTTCGGCGATATCGCAGCGGACGTAGTCGACGTCGAGCACGCAGCCGACGTTGCCGCTCGGTGAGACAAAGTCGACGAAACCGTCTTCGGCGGCAGCCGGTGCCGCACACAGCGTCGCGACGGCACCGGCGACGACGAGCACCCGAAGGATCATGGTGCGACCCTAGCGGCGAAACGAGACCTGGTCAGGGCGAATTCTCAGACCGTCAGCACCATCCGGTAGCGGGCCTTGCCGGTGTCCATCGCCGCATACGCCTCGGCGGCCTGAGCCAGCGGCAGCTCCTGGATGCGGGCCCGCACCCCGGACTGCACGGCGAACTTCAAGGTGTCCTCGACGTCGCGCGCGGTGCCCGAGGGGTGACCGGTGATGCTCACGCCGGGCGTGATCAGCTGCAGCGGACTGATGGGCAGCGGATCCGGCGTCACACCGACCACGATCAACTCCCCGCGCGGCAACAACCCGCCCACGGTGTCCGCCATGGCCTGAGAGTTGGCTGCCGTCGCCAGCACCACCGACACCCCGCCGAGCGCCTGCAGCGCCTCACTCACATCGCCGGCCTTGGAGTCGACGTAGTGGTGCGCACCGAGGTCGAGGGCGTCCTGCTTCTTGTCCGCACCGCGGGCGATCGCGATGGTCTCGAAGCCCATCGCGCGGGCGAACTGCACACCGAGGTGTCCGAGACCGCCCACGCCGAGTACCGCGACCCGGTCGCCGGGCTTGGCCCTGGTCTCCCGCAGCCCGTGAAAGACCGTGACACCGGCGCATGCCATCGGGGCGGCCTCGGCGAAGGACAGCTCGTCGGGGATTCGGGCCAGCGCATTGGCCGGGACGGTCACCGACTCGGCGTAGCCGCCGGGGTAGTGCCAGCTCGGGATCTGACCGTTGGCGCAGTGGATGAAGTCACCCTGGTGACACGGCACGCAACGCCCGCAGTGTCCGCCGAACCAGCCGACGGCCACCCGGTCACCGATCGCGTAATCCTGAACACCGTCACCGATCTCGGCGATGGTGCCGGCGATCTCGTGCCCGGGCGTCAGCGGCCAGGTGAGCCCGGGGAAGGCGCCGTTGACGAACGCGTGGTCGGTGCCGCACACACCGCAGGCCTGTACCGCGATGCGGACGTGATCGCGGCCGGGCGAGGTGGTGTCCACCTCGGCGAGTTCCAGCGCTGCGCCGGCTGATGCGACATGAACCGCTTGATGACGTGCCATCTCAATCCTCACTGTCGGGTCGTGTGATTTATGTCTACCCGCGCATGGGTCTTTGGGCAGCCCGGTTTGGGTGAAAACTGGCGCCACCCTGACCAGCCAATTCCAGCTACCCGGTAGGCGCGTGCTAGTCTTCGTCCTCGTTCCCCGGTCTCGTAGCTCAGGGGGAGAGCGTCCGCCTCACACGCGGAAGGTCACTGGTTCGATCCCAGTCGGGACCACAAGCAAGAGCCGCCCTCGGGCGGTTCTTTTGCTTTTTCCAGGCGGACCGGAAGAGGTGTCATGGCAGGCGACGGAGCCCATTTCTATCGGCCGGCTGAGGGCACCGGGCTGCCGCATGATCCGTTCAACGCCATTGTCGGACCGCGGCCGATCGGCTGGATCTCCACCCGCGACGCCGACGGTGTGCGCAACCTGGCGCCCTACAGCTTCTTCAACGGCTTCAACTACCGTCCGCCGATCATCGGCTTCGCCTCGGTCGGCTGGAAGGACAGCGTGGCCAACATCGAGGCCACCGGAGAGTTCGTCTGGAACCTCGCGACCCGGGAACTCGCCACCGCCATGAACGAGACCTCCGCGCCGCTCCCGCCCGGTGAGGACGAATTCGACCGCAGCGGGCTGACCGCCGTCGACTCGACCACCGTCGCCGCGCCGCGCGTGCTGGAGAGCCCGGTCAACTTCGAATGCCAACTCACCCAACTCATTCAGCTCACCGATGTCGAAGGCAAGCCCGTCGACACCTGGATGGTGCTCGGTCAGGTGATGGCCGTGCACATCGATCAGCAGTGGTTGGTCGACGGCGTCTATGACACCGCCGGCCCACGGCCGATCCTGCGGGCCGGTGGGCCTGCCGGCTACTCGGAGATCGGGCCCGAGGCCACGTTCTTCATGAAACGGCCGAGTTGACCGCTGTGCTCACGCGTACTCCGGGAGCAAAGATCACCGGCACCGTGCGGTAACCGCGCGTCACAGAGTTGCCGTGGAACTTCGCCGCGGTGTCGAGGTCCAGCCTGTAGTCGGGCATGCGCTGCAGCACCTGTTCGAGGCCGATCCGGAATTCGAGACGGGCCAGATTCGAGCCGAGGCAGCGGTGCACGCCCGCACCGAATCCGAGATGACGGTTCTGCTTTCGGTCCAGGATGCACCGGTCAGGGTCGGGGAACTCGGCTTCGTCGCGGTTCGCCGAGGCGTAGTTGACCTGAACGGACTCGCCGGGACAGAAGGTCTGCCCTTCCAGTTCGACCTCGCGCGCAACGGTTCTCGGAATGCCGTGAATGGACCCCGTGAAGCGGATGAACTCCTCGACGGCGTAGGGCATGATCTCGGGCTCGCCGATCAACCGTTCACGCTCGTGCGGATGCTGCGCGAGAAAGTGGAATGCAGACGACATCGCGTTGGCCGTCGTCTCGAGGCCCGCTTGCACCAGCAACATCGCATTGCCGACAACGTCCTGAAATGCCAGCTTCTCGCCGTCGATCTCCGCATTGATGAGGACATCGATCATGTCATCGCTGTCGGGCCTTTCGCCGTGTGCGACGACTGCGTCCGAAATATGTTGGTACAGGCCACCCCAAGCGACGCCACGGATCTCCTCGGTGGCACCGTTGAGGGCGGTGTCGGTCAGTTCGATGCACAGTGGCACATCCTCGATGGGCATTCCCAGCACGTACTTGAAGAACACGACACCCGGTTGCCGCCAGGCCACCTCGGCAAGGTCTCCGGATCCCGTCTCGATGAATTCGTCTATCAGCCGGTCTGTCTCGGTACGTATCTCGGGCTGCAGACGTTGCATGCGCCCGGGAGAGAAGTACGGATTCAGTACCTTGCGAAGCTTCTGCTGCCGTGGCGGGTCCAGGGTGATCACGATGTCACCCGGAAGTTGTTCGGCGCCCTCCGGTGTCGGGTTGCTGGAGAAATGCTCCCAGTCCTTGAGGATCGCCGAGCACGACTCATAGCTCAACGCGACCCACGATCCTTCGCCGCTCGCGGTCAGGAACGGCGTGTCGGTATGGGCAAATGGAGATTTCGCGCGCATCACGCCGTAGACCTCGTACAGGAAGTCGGGATCGTTGAAGTCCTCGTGTCGCAGATCCCACTGCTCGGCGTGCTCTTCGGGTGACTTGGGCATTCGAGGCTTCCGTTCGCGGTGGTGAGACGAGTTTATCCGAACTCGTATATTTTATTCGTAGCCGTAGGTCGACACGGTGTCAAGGTCGCGATCGGCGTCGGGCATCTGAGACGATCTGACGCATGGTGGAGAAATGGACCCGCGAACGGCGACTCGAGCACACCCGCAATCTGCTGCTCGACGCGGCCGAACAGGCCTTTGCCGAGCAGGGGTTCGCCGGCGCGGCGCTCGACGATATCGCCGCCTCCGCCGGATACACGCGCGGCGCCATCACCTCGCACTTCGGCGCCAAGGAAGACCTTTTCCAGGCGGTCGCCGAGCGGCACCTACAACGGTTGGCAAGGGGCTTCGACGAGATCATCGGCTCGTTCGAAGCATTGGATGACGCGCTGGTGGACGAACTGGTCGAGCGTTGGCGCGGCGTCACGACCGCCGGCCTCAACGGTGCAGCACTGAACTACGAGTTCTCGCTGTATCTCTTCCGCAACCCGGAGGCCCGTGACCGGCTCGCACCGCAACGCGAACGAATGATCGCGTGGATCGCGAAGTATGTCGCCAACCATGTGGAGCGGCTCGGGGGAGAGCTTCGAATGCCCGCGGATACCGTGGCGCGAGTCCTTGTCGCGAGCACCGAAGGCATTCTGATGGGAAGCCACATCGACGGTGTGGATCTGTACGGACCGTATCTGCACTTCGTGATGGCGAACCTGGTGTCCCGCTGAGTACTCCTCAGAACGTGACTGCGATCAGCCGGCCACCCACTCCTTGGCCTTGTCCAGCTCATCCAGGCCGAACACCGCGAGCTCACCGGGCACCATCCAGCCCAGCGCGTGCATGGTGTGGCGAATCCAGTCCTTGTCGGACACCACCGCGATCCGCTTAAACGCCGAATGATGTTGCAGCAGTGTGCCGAACCCCATCTTCAGATCCTCGGCCAGGCCACCTGGCCCGAAGCCCTCGTAGTCCGGCGCGATCACCTCGACGATGCGGATCTCTTTCGCCGCGCCCAGTGCCTCCATGGTGGGCGCGAACGCGCGGAAATCCTCACCAGTGATCCGCCCCGACGCCCGGATGCCGGTCACCCCGTCGGGCATGTCCGTGAGCACCTCGATCATCAGTGTCCCCTTTCGACAAGGTCCAGGGTCCTCCTCCTGCTATGACATAGGGGTGGAAATGGTGGCCACCGCACCCGCGACCCTCGGCCCGGCCGAGATCGGCGCGTTCGCGGCACGCGCCGAACGCCTCGGCTTCGACACCATCCACGTCTCCGAGACCGTCCACGACCCGTTCATGGTGGCCGCCTTCGCGGTGCAGGCCACCACTGCCATCACCGTGCGCACCAGCATGGTGCTGGCGTTCCCGCGCAGCCCGATGATCACCGCCTACGCGGCCTGGGACCTGGCGCGCGTGTCCGGTGGCAGATTTCAGCTGGGCATCGCCTCCCAGGTGCGCGGCAATATCGTCGGCCGCTTCTCCACCACGTGGTCCGAACCGGTATCGCGCATGGCCGACTACATCCGCGCACTGCGGGCGATCTTCCATGCCTTCCACACCGGTGATCGCCTCAATTACGTTGGCACGCAGTACACATTCGACACGCTGCAGCCCTACTTCAACCCCGGGCCGATCGGTCATCCCGCGCCGCAGATCTGGACCGGTGGCGTCAACAAGCGCATGGTCGCCATGGCCGGCGAGATGGCCGACGGGTACGTCTGTCACCCCACCAACTCCCACCCGACGATCCTGCGCACCCAGACGCTGCCGGCGTTGGCCGGCGGGTCACCGCGGGTGATCGCCAATCCGCAACCGCTGATG
This sequence comes from Mycobacterium sp. P4_H6, assembly GCF_056400845.1. Lineage (NCBI taxonomy): Bacteria > Bacillati > Actinomycetota > Actinomycetes > Mycobacteriales > Mycobacteriaceae > Mycobacterium > Mycobacterium sp. P4_H6. The sequence continues at coordinate 66,036 of NZ_JBFUKN010000008.1, forward strand.
GCCGCGACGCACGAGGAGATCCAGGCGCTGCAGGACGCCCGGCGTAGTGAGCTGGCGTTCCTGTACAGCACCCCCGCCTACCGCCGTCAGCTGGAGCGCATCGGCGTCACCGATCTCGGTGCACTCGAACAATTGGTCCCGCACGGCACCTACGAGGAGATTCCCGAGCTGCTCGGACAGTGGTACGCCGGACTCTGCGACGGGCTGACAATCGCGGTGCCGGCCGGGGATGACGCCGCACTGGCCGACCTGGTGCGGCAATGTCGGGTGATTCCAACCCTGTCCGGTTCGGGCAGTTCGTAGCACGATTGCCCGCGTGTCCGTGTCCCTGTTCGCCCAACTGGTGGCGCCCGCGCTCATCGTGGCGTGGTCGCCGTTCAAGGTCGTCCCGGCGCTGGCGTTGGTGTTCAACGCGCCGCGCCCACGGGCGACCGGGCTGGCCTTCCTGGCCGGCTCGGTGCTCGGGCAGATCGGCGTGACGGCGCTGTTCGTCCGGGCGCCGCGCCTGGTCGACCGCATCGAGACGACCCCCTCGGCGACGATCGGCTGGATCCAGATCGGGTTGGGACTGCTGACACTGCTGGCGGCGGCATATTCGTGGACCCGCCGGGACAAGGTGATCCGCGCCCCGCAATGGCTTATCGGGCTGACCCGGGTCACCCCGCTGGCGGCGGCAATCCTCGGCGCGGTGCTGGTGGTGACCAACCTGAAGGTGATGGCGGCGAACGCCGCCGCGGGCTTCCTCATCGGTTCGGCGGCACTGAGTATCGCTGCTCTCGCTGTGGTGCTGGTGCTCTACACCGCGGTGGCCACCTCGACGATCGCCATCCCGGTCGCGGGCTACCTGGTGGCGCCCGCACTCGTCGACCGCTGGCTGGCGACCGCGAAGCGCCACATCTCCAGGCACCAGTCGACGGCAACGACGTTGGCGCTCATCCTGATTGGCGCCGCACTGCTGATCGTGGGCATCGGCACCGTCATCGCGTATCGGTGACGCGCCCGGCGACGTCACGCACGACTGAATCGGCACACGCCATACTGGACCTCTTATGACAGAGCCGGTGTCCCGAGTGGAGTCGACGGGTGACTCGATCGCGCATGCGCTGCGTGAGGACATCTTGGCGGGGCGCTTGGCCGGGGGAGGGCGTCTGGTCGAGGAGGCGATCGCGAAGCAGTTCGGGGTATCGCGGGTGCCGGTGCGCGAGGCGCTGACCCGGCTGCAGTCCGAGGGATTCGTGACGATCGTCCGTTACCGAGGTGCGACGGTCTCGGAGACGCTCGTTCAAGACAGCCGGGAGCTCCTGCAGATCCGCCGAGGTCTGGAGATTCTGGCCGCCCAATTGGCGGCCGCCAACCGTGGCGGCGCGGTCGCCGAGGAACTGACCGCTGTCGCAGAAGAAAACCATCATGACGGCCAGCCACACGGGCGGTCGTTTCACGAACTGGTCGCGGCGGCTTCGGGCAACCGGCAGCTCGAAGAGATGCTCGCCAACGTGAACCGGCGTGTTCAGTGGGGTTTGGGACACAATCCCGACGCGTCGGTAGGCGACCACCGAGTGCTGGCCCTGGCGATCGTGAATGGCTCATCCGTGCAGGCGGGCTACCTGATGGACGAGCACCTGCAGCGCGACGAGCGGTACTTCGCGGAGAAGTTCGGCGACGCCTAACCTCCTGGATTGTATTTCAATCCAAGCCATGTTTTCATGGACGTAACAGAAAACCCCTGTTGGGAAATGGTTATGTAACAGCTTTCGTATACAACTGACTCCATCGTGTTTCTTCCTCTCACACCTGGAGTCCCCAATGTCCTTCCGTCGCACCGCCACCGTCCCCCCTGAGATCACGCACCCCAGCACTGATCCCGCAGTCTCCACCGGTCTCACCGCCGTCCTGGACCGCATCGGCTTCGGTCGAGTCCAGGCCGCACTGATCCTCTTGCTGATGGCCGGATTGTTCTTCGATTCGCTGGAGCAGAACTCCACCGGTGCGATGGGGCCCCTACTCAAGGAGTCGTTCGGCATCGGCAACGCAGAGCTGACCATGATCAACACCGCCACCGTGCTGGGCGGCCTTGCGGGCCGCATCATCGGCGGCTACATCGCCGACCGCTGGGGCCGGCGGATGGCGCTCAGCCTGAACCTTTTGGTCTACACCCTCGGTGGACTGATCAGCGCCGCCGCAGTCAATTACGAGATGCTGTTGGCCAGCCGCTTCATCGTCGGCATCGGTCTGGGCGGCGAATTCACCGTCGGCCTGGCGATTCTCGCCGAGATCGTCGCCACCCGGCACCGCGGCACGCTGCTGGCGACACTGAACATTTCCTCCGGCGGCATCGGCAACATCGCCTCCTTCGGCTTCTTCTGGCTGGTGCTCGGACCCCTCAACGGCGCCCTTGGCGGCAACGACAGCGCGTGGCGCTGGACCTACGTCATCCTGGCCGTCCCCGCCGTGCTGGTCGTGTTCTTCCGTCGCTACCTGCCCGAGTCGCCGCGGTTCCTGCTGAGCAAGGGCCGCGTCGAAGACGCCAACAAGAGCCTGACGCGGTTGGCCTCCGGCAGCATCAGGGGCCTGCGCAAGCCCGGCCCGACCCAGCAGTTCGTCACCATCTCCGACATCCCCGTCAAGGTGAAGTCGAGCTATGCCGAGGTGTTCAAGGGCGAAAACCTCAAGCGCACCATCGCCATCGGCTCGGCCTCCTGGATGTCCTTCGGAGCACAGGTCACCCTGCTGTTCCTGATGCCGATCCTGCTGGTCTCCCGCGGCTACTCGCTGTCGGACTCGCTGGCCTTCACCATGATCATGAACATCGGATCGCTGTTCGGCGCCTGCGCCGCGTCCTATCTGGCGGGTAAGGCGCCCCGGCGGCTGACGGTCAGTATCGCCGCCGTCCTGGGCTGCATCTCCGCGATCTGCTTCGCCTCCTTCGCCGACACCACCGCGCTGATCCTGGTGCTGGGCATGATCTTCCAGTTCTTCACCATGATGCTCAACACCATGCTCTCGGTGTGGTCACCGGAACTGTTCCCCACCTCGGTGCGCGCCATGGGCACCTCCGTGGTGAACGGCATCGGCAATGTGGCCGGAGCAGTCATGCCGTTCGCCGCACTGTTCTTCTTCGACCGCTGGGGCGTCGCCGGAGTGTTCGCCATGATCGCCATCATGTACGCCCTGCTGGTGGTCGCCGCCCGCTTCGGCCCGGAGACGTTCGGCAAATCCCTCGAGACCGTTACCGAGAAGCCGGTTCTGGTCAACGCCTGAACCCCCCTCAACCAACCAGTAAGGAATCCGAATATGTTGCAGCTCAATATCTCCGCTACCGCTCACGCTCCCAACTACCTGCCTCAGTACTACGCCGACACCCTCGGGTTGTTCAGCGAACGCGGTCTGCAGGTGAACGCGACGGCCAAGGACCCGTGGACCGGGGTGCTCGACGACCTGGACAGTGGAGCGGCCGACGTCGCCCTCGGTGGGCTGTGGGTGCCGGCGATGTACTGGAACACGCCGCGCGAGCTGACGGTGTTCGCTCAGGTGAACCACCAGTTCCCGAAGGCTCTGGTGACCCGCAGCCCGCGAACGGATTTCGGGTGGTCCGAACTGGTTGGCGCGACCGTCTTGGCACCCGGTATCGGCGGTAGCGCACCGTACGCCTTCACCGCCGGGCTGATCAGGGAGGCCGGCGTGGATCCGGCATCCATCACCTTCCTGCGTGATCTGTCCACCCCGATGTTCATCGAACTCTTCGAAGCGGGCCTTGGTGAGGCGATCGTGCTGGACCTCGTCAACGCCGAGGTGTTGCAGGAGCGGGGGACCGGATACATCGCCGAGGAGTACACCCAGACGGGCGGGCTGGGTCCCAACAGCGTGTACTACTGCCGGACCGACCGGTTCGCCGAACTGACCGATCGGTTGGTGGCGTTCACCGCGGCACTGGAGGAGTCGATGCAACTGATGACATCGGTCGACCTCGCAGACTTGCACCCGCTACTGGAGCAGCACTGGCCGACGACCCCAGCGGTGCCCCTGCGGAAGGCGTGCGCGCGGATGCTGGGTTCGCACACCTGGGACACCACCCGCATCGACCCCGCCGCCACCGAGCGGTGGATGCGGATCCTCCTCGACGAGAACATGATCCGTCAGGCGCCTTCGTTCGACGCACTGGTGGAAACCACGATCGTCGACCGGATCAGCTCCGCGGCAAAGGCGCTCCGCTGACGATGTCGAATGCGTGCCTGCGGTGTGCGGCGAACAGTGCGAGCGCGGAATCAGCGTCGCGGGCGCGCAACGCGCTGACAAGATCGCGGTGTTCGTCGCGCACGTGCTGAACGTAGCCCCGATTGTCGACACCGATGCGGCTGAGCAGAAAGAGCTGCACCTGGGAGCGAATGGCGAACCAAGCGTCCTGAAGGCGCCGGTGCCGGGCTGCCGCGTAGACGGCATCGTGAAAGGCGATATCGCAGCTGACCATGTCATGGTCGTCGCTGACCCGTTGCATCTTCTCGGCAGCGCGCTCGATCGCGGTGATGTCCTCATCCGAAGCGCGGGTGATCAGACTCTGCACGGCGAGCTCCTCGAGTGCCCCACGCAGGCTGTCGATCTCGGCGATATCGTCCGGGGACAGCGAGGTGACCGTGGCACCGCGGTGCCATCCTGTGCGCACCAGACCTTCTCGTTCCAGCCGGATCAGGGCTTCGCGGACAGGTCCTCGACTCACGTCGAGAGCCAACGACAGCTCGACTYCGCGGAGCTGAGTGCCTGGTGCATAACTGCCACTGAAAATTGCCTCACGCACCCGATCGGCGACCTCGTCGGCCAGACCCCGCCTGCGGGCGGGGGCCACCATGCTGCGTTCGGGCATCGCGGCGGCATCCATGTCGCAATGTTAACATTCAGACATGGATGGCAACGGAGACACCCGGGCACGCTTTCACCTCGCCATGCCGGTCGACGATCTGGCCGCGGCTCGCCGGTTCTACGGCGAGGTTCTCGGCCTACCGCAGGGCCGAAGCTCCGACACGTGGGTGGATTGGAACTTTCACGGCCACCAGGTGGTGACACATCTGGCCGCCAGCCGAGCGCAGGACGTCCACAACCCGGTCGATGGCCACGACGTCCCGGTGCCGCACTTCGGCCTGATCCTCAGCATCCCGGAGTTTCACACGTTGGCCGACCGCCTGCGCAGCGCGGGCGTCGCGTTCGTCATCGAGCCGTATGTCCGATTTGCCGGAGAGGTCGGCGAGCAGTGGACGATGTTCCTGCTCGATCCTGCGGGAAATGCTCTGGAATTCAAAGCATTTGCCGACGACTCTCAGATCTTCGCGGCGTGACCCGCGACGTTCCGCGCCGGTATCGCCGCCACCAGCGGAGTGTCGGCGCCGACCCGCCCCAGCGCGTGCGCACCGCCCGGTGACCCCAGCGGCGCATCACGTCCCGGCAAGACGGTCAGGAAGAAGTCCGCATTGTCGGCCAGGTGCGCCAGCTCGTCCTCGGGCAGATCGGTCTCGTACTCGATCGCATCGAGCCGGCACGCGATCCGGCACGCGCCGCAGTCGACGCACTCATTCGGATTGATGTACAGCGAACGCGCGCCCTCGTAAATGCAGTCCGCGGGGCATTCCGCCACACACGACTTGTCCATCACGTCAACGCATGCCGAGCCGATCACGTAGGTCATGAGTCGACAGTAGAAAACCGGACTCCAGCCGCACCGGAGTCCAATGGCACCGCCCCAGAGGACTTTGGTCCTTTTTCTAGCTCAGGAACCGCTTCGAGTACCCGGCGAACCGCGCCCGCAGGTCGTCCTCGTCCAGACCGAACATCTGCGCCGACGTCGCGACCCGGCCCAACCTGCCGCGGCGGTGACCATCGAGGTAGCCGGTGATCGAGCTGCGCACCGGCTCGTCGAACGGCTCGCCGGCCAGCGCGAACAACCTTTCGGCGGTGCCGAGTTCGTCGGCCATGAAATCGTCGAACCGGATGTCGACGGAGCGTTCGACCGGGATGGTGTCGCGTTGGCGCACACACTCGGCGAGCAGCTTCTCCAGCCGGTTCACCCAGCCCGCCGCGGTGCGCGCGACGTCCACCCGGTCGCGGTGCATCCGCTCGCTGTAGGTGATCATCGCGATCATCGACAGCGCCACCGGTACCGGATCGCGGTGGGTGAACGCGACGATCACCCCGGGGAAGACGGCGTCGAGCACCGCGAGCTGGCCGAGGTGCTGAGGCGATTTCAGCACCCAGCGCCGGCCGCCGCGCAGGAACTGCAACGCCTGCAGTTGGGTGCGCAGGTACTCATACGAACTCGTCTGATCCCGCGACCAGTAGTACTGGCTCCACCGCGGCACGTCGGCGAGCGTCTCCATGAGCATCGTGGAGAAATCGTTGGCCAACAGCTGAATCTCTTCGTGCACATGCTCGGTGGTCATCTCGTGCATCAGCGCGAAGTGCGGCATCAGGGTGTCCATCACCTGTACCGCCATGTCCATCCGTGTGACGCGCGGGTCGGGTGACAGGCCCGCTTCGCCCGGTGAGGGAAACGGCTCGACGCCCTCCCAATACGGCAGGCTGCGAAAGGTCGGGGGAGCCGCCAGCAGGTTGTGCAGGTGGGTGGTGCCGGTGCGGGGCAGTCCGGCGATGACGACCGGCGGCAACACCTCGACGTCGCGGATCTCGGGGTGGCGCGCCAGTAGGTCGGTCAGCAACAGCCGGTTCTTGAGCCACTGCACCAGTTGTGCGTGAAAGTTCACCACCCCGGGGGCATGCATGTCGATCTCGCGCAGTTCGGCCACATACCGGTCCAGGCGCTCGCGGTAGTCATCGGGACCGAAGTCGGTGAGGCCGGTGTCGGCTTGGGCGCGGGCGTGCAGCACCGCGGAATCCAGCGGGAAGTCCGGCGCGATGGCGGCCATCATGTCCCGGATCTGTTGAGCCTCAACGCTGTACCGCGGCTCGGCCAGGTCGTCGAGGTGGACGATTCCTGCTGTGGTGTCGGTCACAGCGACTTATGTTACTCTGAGTTTCGTAATGACGACAGAGATCGGGCGCCCCCGAAATCCGCAGATCGACGACGCCGTGCTGCGCGCCACGGTGGAGTTGATCGGTGAGACCCCCTATGCCGAACTCACCGTCGGCGCCATCGCGGCGCGCGCCGGCACCAGTAAGCCGGCGATCTACCGTCGCTGGCCCAGCAAGGCCGCGCTCGTCCACGAGGCGGTGTTCCCGCTCGATGCCGGCACCGAACTACCCGACACCGGAACGCTGTTGGGAGACATCCGGGAAATGGTGCGCCGCACGCTGGCGGTGTTCAGCACCCCCGCCGCCCGCGCAGCGCTGCCCGGACTGGTCGGGGAGATGGCCGCCGACCCCGCCCTGCACACCACCCTGCTGGAACGCTTCGGTGACATCATCGTGCGCGGTCTCGGTGAGTACCTGGCGGCCGCCGTGGCCCGCGGCGAGATGCGCGCCGATGTCACCGCCACCGACCTCGCCGAATCCATTGCCGGCATCACCTTTGTGGCACTGCTCGCCCACGGTGCCGTCCCCGACGATGCGTGGATCGAACGCACCGCCACCCTGATCGTGAGAGGAATCAGTACATGACACACGAATCGACAACGGCCTGGCGGGAATTGCTCGACACCCTGCGCGACCTGGACCGCTCCTTCCTGGAGGGGGACAAGGCCGTGACCGACGACCGCCACATCGGGGATGGATACCGGATGCTGGCCACCACCCTGGGCGTCGCGCTGGACACCTACCTGTTCGCCGACCCGAGCCGCCCGCAGTGGTTGGAGGTCAACTCGCCGTGGCGCCCGGACCGGCGCTGGGGTGGGGACAACACCGACGCCATCTACTTCATGTGCCCGGTCGACCCGCAACGGCGCTACCGGATCAGCGGCAATCGTGGTGACAGCGTGTACTTCTCGGTGACCGCCTACAACGAACCCGCTCCCGGCGCGTGGTCGGACCGGATTGTCGCGCTGTTCCGTGATGACGACCTGGACTTCGACGCCGACGGGAACTTCTCCTTCGAGTTCGGCCCACAACCCGAGGCCGCCGTGTTGATGACCCGCGACTACCAGGCCGACCCGCACGCCGGCACCGCCGTCGCCTGGAACATCGAGGCCCTCGATGCACCCGACGCCTTCCGGCACGGCGACGCCGAGACGGCCTCGGCGCTACGCGCGAGCGCGGCCTGGATGCGCACCATGTTCGCGATCCTGCCACTGGCCGTCGGCGCGAAGGTCGCCGACAACCACGAACTGGGCCATGAGACAGCCATGGCGGCCAACGATTTCGCAGCGCCCTACCAGGTGCCGGACGCCAACTTCGGGTGGTCGGCGCGCGATGCCTGCTACGGCTACGGCAGCTTCGATCTCGCCGAGGACGAGGCGCTGGTGATCACCCATCGGCCACCGGCCTGCCGGTTCTGGAACCTGGTGGTGTGGAACCAGTTCATGGCGACGCCGGGCGTGCGCGATGCCCGCAGTTCGCTCAACGGCCACACCGCGGTGCCCAATGGCGACGGTTCGGTGACCGTGGTGGTGTCCCGGGGCCTGACCGAGCACCCGAATTCGCTGACGACACTGGACTACCCGCGGGGCAACCTGGCCTTCCGCTGGTTCCTGGCGGACAAGGTGCCCGACCGGCCGCAGGTGCGGCTGGTCAAGGTCACCGACGCGCCGACGGTTGTGGAGTGAGATGCGCGGCCGGCGCCAGACCGAGGTGCTCGCGCAGCGTGGTGCCCGCATAGTCGCTACGGAACACCCCGCGCTCCTGTAGCAACGGCACCACCGAATCGACGAACGGATCGAGTCCGGCCGGGGTGACATGCGGGACCAGGATGAATCCATCACTGGCATCGGCCTGCACCAGCTTGTTGATCTCCTCGGCCACCGTCGCCGGTGACCCGATGAAGTTCTGCCGTCCCGTCACCTCGATGATGAGTTCACGAGTGCTGAGGTTTTCGGCCTCGGCTTTGGCGCGCCACTCGTTGGCGACGGCGATCGGATCGCGGTGCATCCGGACGCTGGCCCGGCCCCGGGCGATGGTGTTCTCACCGACCACCGGGTCGACGGACGGCAACGGGCCGTCCGGGTCGTGGTCGGACAAATCCCGGTTCCACAGCTGCTCCAGGAACTTGATTGCGGTCGCCGGGGACACCTGCGCCAACCGCACCTCGTGGGCGATATCGGCGGCCTCGGCATCGGTGTCGCCGAGTACGAACGTCGCCGCGGGCAGGATCAATAGCTGATCGTGACTGCGGCCGTACGCGGCCAGCCGTCCCTTCACATCGGCGTAGAACGCCTGACCCTCGGCAAGGGTGCCGTGCCGGGAGAAGATCGCATCGGCTGAACGTGCGGCGAACTCGCGGCCGTGATCGGAGTCGCCGGCCTGGAAGATGACCGGGCGGCCCTGCGGGCTGCGCGGCACATTGAACCGGCCGGAGATGTCGAAATGATCGTCCCGATAAGAGAATCCGCCGGCGTCGGGGTCTGACAGAAATGTGCCGGTGTCCTTGTCGGCGACGATCTCGTCACCGCGCCACGAGTCGAACAGGGTGTGCGCGGCGGCCAGGAAGCTCTCGGCACGGGCGTAGCGCTGGTCCTCGGCAAGATACCCACCGCGCCGGAAGTTCTCACCGGTGAAGGCATCCCACGAGGTGACGACGTTCCAGGCGGCCCGCCCCCCGGACAGGTGATCCAGCGACGCGAACTGCCGGGCCACTTCATAAGGTTCGTTGAACGTCGAGTTGATGGTGCCGGTCAGCCCGAGCCGTTCGGTGACGGCGGCCAGCGCCGCGAGCACGGTGAACGTGTCCGGGCGCCCCACCACGTCGAGGTCATAGATCTGCCCGCCCTGTTCGCGCAGGCGCAGGCCCTCGGCCAGGAACAGGAAATCGAACTTGCCACGCTCGGCGGTCTGCGCGAAATGGGTGAACGAACCGAAGTCGATGTGGCTGCCCGAGTTCGGATCGCTCCAGACGGTGGTGTTGTTGACACCGGGGAAGTGCGCGGCGAGATGAATCTGCTTGAGCGGCTTGGTCATCTGAATGTCCTAGGAGTGTGCGTACCGGTTGGCGGGGCGGGACAGGCCGAACAGGTCGCGCAGCGTGGATCCCTGGTAGCCACTGCGGAAGACACCTCGGCGCTGCAGTTCGGGGACCAGCGCGCCCGTGATCTGGTGCAGATCGTGCGGGATGCTGGCCGGCCGCAACCGGAATCCGTCCGCACCGGCGGTCTGCCAGTGCTGTAGCAGGTCGGCCAGCTGCGCCGGGGTGCCGACGAAAACCTCGGCATCGCTGATGTATTCGCGACCCAGCAGTTCGTCGAGTTGGGCTCGGTGCGCCGCGGCGGCGGTCGGGGTATCGGCCAGGAACACCACCAGGTCCGGCAAGATCCGCAACGGCGGGGCACCGTCTGTGCGCAGCGCGGCGATGGTCTCGATGATGGTGCCGACCTCGTCGGCGCCGTGCGGGGTGATGAACCCGATATCGGCACTGGAGGCGATCAGCTGATAGGCCGGGTCGCCGTGACCGAGCGCGGCCACCAGCGGCTGGCCCTGCGGCGGTCGCTGCGTGATCGACGGGCCCTTGACCGAGAACCAGCGTCCCTCGAAGTCGATGTAGTGCAGCTTGTCCCGATCGATGAACCGGCCGGTGGCGGCATCGCGGATCTCGGCGTCGTCCTCCCAGCTGTCCCACAGCCGGCGCAGCACCTCGACATAGTCGGCGGCCTCGGCCAGCGCGTCGTCGGCCACCTCGCGCCCGAAGTGGCCCGCGGACTCGGGGTTGGCGGAGATCTGCACCCGCACGCCGGCCCGCCCGGTGCTGACGTAGTCGAGCGTGGCGACGGCCTTGGACAGGTGGAACGGTTCGGTGTGGGTGGTGATGGCGGTGGGGATCAGCCCGATGTGGCGGGTCGTCGGCGCCACCCGTGCTGCGATCTGCACGGCGTCGATGCGGCCGCGGACACGGTCGGTGCGCTGATCGGGCCGCCACGGATGATCAGACTGCAGCGCCARCCCGTCCTCGATGGTGACGAAGTCCAGCATTCCGCGCTCGGCCYCGACCACCAGCTCGGCCCAGTAGGGCGCGGTCAGCAGGTCAGCGGGTTGGGCGTCGGACTGCCGCCACGACGCCGGGTGCCAGCCGGTGCCGTCCAGGGCGACGCCGAGGTGAAGGTGTGCCACAGATCTTCTCGCTTTCGTGCGCGGTCTCAGGCGACAACGGTCTCCGGCGACGGGTCATTCCACGCTCGCGTCGGGGCCAACACCAGTCTGCGCCGCTGGGCTGCGGTTACAAGGGATCCGCGCACCCTGATTCCGGCTGCACGGCGGCGATCACGCCGTCGAGCACCGCCCGGGACCCGGTTAGTTCGCGGATGGCGCGGTCGAGCCGTTCGCGTTCGGAGGTCAGCTCGTCGACCAGCCGGCCGGTGGCGTGCGGGGCGGGCCCGCCGTCGTGATCGCGCATACACGGCAGCAGCCCGACGATGGTCCGGCTGGGCAGCCCGGCCGCGAACAGTTCCTGGATGTGGATCACGCGGTCGACCGCCTGCTCGGCGTAATCACGCTGCCCGCCGGGAGTGCGTGATGACGCCAGCAGACCCTGCTGCTCGTAGTACCGCAGTGAGCGTTCGCTCACTCCGGTGCGCTGTGCCAGTTCACCGATGCGCATCAGCCCGTTATACCGCAGGAGCTTGACCCTGACATCGGTGTCAGCTCCTACCGTGCGGCATGACCTCGCAACCCAACCCCCCGTTCCACTACAGCCCGATCACCGAACGGCCCCCGCTGAGCTGGCCCGGCGGCGCCCGGGTCGCCGTGTACATCGGCCTCAACGTCGAACACTTCCTGCCGGACCGGCCCTCGACCAGCATCTGGCCCGGCACCGCCGACCTGCAGCCCGACGCGCTGAATTACGGGTGGCGTGACTACGGAGCCCGGGTCGGTATCTGGCGGACCATCGAGAGCCTCGACCGGCACGGTGTGCGGCCCAGCGTGCTGCTCAATTCCGCAGTCATCGAACACCATCCGCAGATCATCGCCGCCGGACGGGAACGCGACTGGGTGTGGTTGGCGCATGGTCGGACCAACTCGATCCTGCACAACGGGTTCGGTGTCGACGAAGAACGCCGGCTGCTCACCGAGATCACCGCCGCCATCGCCGAGGCCACCGGCCGCAGACCTCTGGGCTGGATGGGCCCTGGCCTCACCGAGACCCATCACACCCCGGAGTTGTTGGCCGACCTCGGCTATCGGTACGTGCTCGACTGGACCAATGACGACCAGCCCTACCCGCTGACCGTGCCCGGGATGCTCAGCGTCCCGTATTCGGTGGAGCTCAACGACCTGCTGCTGTTCGGAAAGGGCTTCACCGGTCCGGAATTCGTGCAGATCGTCATCGACCAGTACGAACAGCTGTCCGCGGATGCCGCGAACGGGTCGGGGCGGGTACTGGCCTTGGCGCTGCATCCGTTCGTCATCGGGCAGGCCTTCCGGCACAAGTATTTCGATCAGGTGCTTGCCTATCTGGCATCGCGGCCCGATGTCTGGCTGACAACCAGCGATGACATCGCTGCCGCGTTCTTGGGTACTGTGTGAATCGCGACTGGCGAAGGTGGGACACCACCAGGAAGCACACGTCTCGGAAGCATCGACCGCCTGGGTGCTCCTCATCTGCGAGGAGCACGCACCTTGACTGCGAACATCATCGACGGCGTACGCGTCGCCAACGACATCCTGGCCGACACCCGCCGAAAGGCCGTGGAGTTCGAACACGCCGCAGGCCGAAAGGCCTGTCTGGCAACGGTGCTGGTCGGCGATGACCCGGCGTCGCACACCTACGTGCGGATGAAGATCAACCGCTGCCGCACCACCGGCCTGTATTCCCGCAGTCACCATGTCGACGCCACGGCGAGCACCGCCGACGTCGTCGCGTTGGTCGAACACCTTTCGGCGGACGACACCGTCGATGGCATCCTCGTCCAGCACCCGATGCCCGCCCAGATCGATGAACGCGCGGTGTTCGAGGCGATCGCACCCGGCAAGGACGTCGACGGGGTCACCACGGCGTCCTTCGCGGCCATGGCCCTGGGCGGACACGGATTCCGGTCGTGCACCCCGGCCGGCATCATGCACCTCCTCGACGCGTACGGTGTCGATCCGACCGGGCAGCACGCCGTTGTCGTGGGCCGCAGCCCCATCCTGGGCAAGCCCGTCGGAATGCTGTTGCTGGCCCACAACGCCACCGTCACCTACTGCCATTCGCGCACTGTGGACCTGCCCGGTGTCATCGCCCGCGCCGACATCGTGATCGCGGCGGTCGGGAAGCCCGAGCTCATCAGGGGTGACTGGATCGCACCCGGGGCGGTGGTCATCGACGCCGGGTACAACCCGGGCAATGTCGGTGACGTCGAGTACGCGGCGGCCGCCGAGCGCGCCGGGCTGATCACACCGGTGCCCGGCGGCGTCGGCCCGACCACCATCGCCGTCCTCCTGGAGCAGACCGTCGCGGCTGCGCTCAGCTCGCCGCGGCCGGCGACGGGGTGAACCTGCCTCGCCAGTACCGGGCCGGGTGTCGGTCCGGCAGCGCAGCGCCCGCCCCGAAGATCTTGTCGCGCAGCGTTCCCGGCGCGTACTCGGTCTGGGCCAGTCCGCGGCGCCGCAGTTCGGGCAGCACGTGATCGATGAACTCCTCGAAGCTGCCCGGAGTGGTGATGTAGCGGATGTTGACCCCGTCGACCCCGGCGTCCTGCCACCGCTCGAGCGCATCGGCGATCTGTTCTGGCGTGCCGACGATGCGGGTGGACTCCTGTTGCTGGCGGATCAGATCGGCGATCGTCGGGTTGGTGCCCGGGGGAGCGGCGGCGATGAGCGCCTCGATGGTGCTGCGGGTGCCCTGCACCCCGGCGGCCAGATCGCCGATGGGGGTGTGGTGATCCAGCCCGCCCAGGTCGATCCCGATACCGCCGCTGCGATGCGCGATCAGGCCGTCCACACTCAGGTACTCGTCGAGTTCGGCGGCGCGCGCCCTGGCTTCGGCTTCGGTGGACCCGACGACGAAGGACAGGCCCTGCAGGAACTTGATGTCCTCGCGGCGGCGGCCGGCGGCCACCGCCCGGTCGCGGGTGTCGTCGATCACCACCTTGGCGCCCTTGGGCGACGCCGAGTTGAGGAACACGCCCTCGGCGTGCCGTGCAGCGAATGCCCGCCCGGCCGTTGACGTTCCGGCCTGGAAGATCACCGGGGTGCGCTGCGGCGACGGGAAGCTCAGATGCGGGCCCTCCACGTTGTAGCGGGGACCGGCATGGTGGATCTTGTGCACCTTGTCGGGGTCGGCGTGGATACCGCGTTCCCGGTCCCGCAACAGGGCGCCGTCATCCCAGGAACCCTCCCACAGCTTGTACACCACCTCGGTGTACTCCTCGGCCCATTCGTAGCGCTTGTCGTGTTCCTCGCGCTCGGCGAGCCCGAAGTTGCGGGCCGAGTTCTTCAGCGCGCTCGTGACCACATTCCAGCCGATCCGCCCGCGGGAGGCGTGATCGAGAGTGGAGATCTTGCGCGCGAACGAGAACGGATGATCCTGCAGCACCGAACTGGTGATCACCAGGCCCAGATGCTCGGTGGACAGCGCCAGCGCCGATACGATCGCCGACGGATCATGGTTGGGAATCTGCAGGCCTTCCCGCAGATACGTCTCCCAGCCGCCGCGGTAATCGTCGTAGACGCCCACCACATCGGCGAAGAACACCGAGTCGAACTTGCCGCGCTCGAGCAACTTCACCAGATCCACCCACACCTGCAGCTGATCGAACTCCCCACTGCGGGTGTCGGGGCTGCGCCACAACCCGTAGGACACATGGGTGGCGGTGTTCATGGTGAACGCGTTGAGGATCAGGCGGGGACGGGCCATCAGTAGTTCACCGTCCCCAGCAGGCCGCCACCGGCCGCGACGGCGTCCCCGGTGATGGCGACGCTGCGCGGGGAGGCCAGGAAGGCGATGACATCGGCGACCTCGGCGGCATCGACCACCCGGCCGATGGCGTTGTTCGCGCTCTCCTTCGTCGGATTCTTCGTCTCGGTGCGGGTCTGGCCGGGATGCACGACGGTGACGTTCACCCCGTGCGGTCCCAGTTCGTCCGCGAGATTCTTGGTGAGCGCGGCCACGCTGACATTGCGGATACTACGCACGATGGAATGCGTCTGCCGGTAACCCAGGCCGCTGACGTTGATGATCCGTCCCCAACCTTGCTGCACCAGATGCGGTGCCACCGCGCGAGCGGCGCGCAGATAACCCACCACCTTGACGTTCACATCGGCCCAGAAGTCCTCGTCACTGGTGCCCGCCAGGTCGGGAAAGCCGGCTCCGACAGCCTGATTCGACGCATTGTTGACCAAGATGTCGACACCACCGAGCTCCTCGACGGCCCGCGCGACGAGCGCCTTGACCGACTCGTCGTCACCGGTGTCGGTCACGACGGGGATGGCGCGGCGACCGCTGCGCTCGGAGACCTGCGCGGCCGCCTTCTCCAAGGTGTCCTTGGTGCGCGCGGCCAGCACCACGTCCACGCCCTCGGCCGCCAGCGCGTGCGCCACGGCCAGCCCGATTCCCTTGCTGCCGCCCGTGATGATGGCGCGCTTGCCGGTCAGTTGTAGGTCCATCGGATCTCCTTGTCAACAGATTCTCGTAACAGCGGGAGCAACTGGTCTCCCACCCGGCCGACCTCGCTCTTGTACGGGGTGTCGGACAGCACGAAATGGCTGACACCCAGATCGGCGTAACGCTGCAGGGCGTCGGCCACCTCCTGCGCCGACCCGACCAGCCAGGTGGTGCCCGCGCCGCCACCGCCGTAACGGCCGGGCGTGGTGTAGAGACAGGAGTCCAGCACCTCACCGCGCTCGGCGAGATCGAGCAGCCGTTGTTGTCCCACCGCGGGGCCCTGGTTGCGGCCGTGCAGATCGGGTTTGCCGGCGATATCGGCGATTTTCGCCTCGGCGTCGTGCCACGCCTGCGCTGAGGTGTCCCGCACCAGGGTGGTGACGCGCAGACCGTACTCCAGCGGCGGGTGCTCGCGACCCAGTCTGTCGGACAACGACGTGAGGCGGTCGATGCGTTCGGCAACCCCGTCGAGCGGTTCGCCCCAGAACAGCTGGACATCGGCCTCGCCGGCCGCGACCTGTTCGGCGGCCGCCGAGGCACCACCGAAGTACAGGCGCGGGTGGCGTCCCAGTTCGGCTCCGAACGTTCGCGGCGCGACGGTCGAATGCTCGACACGGAAGAACTCGCCGGTGACGCTGACATCCTCCTCGTGCCACAGGCGGCGCACGATCTGCAGGAACTCCCGGGTGCGGTCATACCGGCGGGACTTGTCGAACTCGCCGTCACCGTAGGCCGCCAGATCATCGGTGCCGCTGACGATGTTGATGAAGAGCCGGCCTCCGCTGAGCTGGTCCAAGGTCGCGGCCGCACTCGCGAAATGAGCCGGATGCCAATAGCCGGGCCGCACCGCGACCAGCGGGGTGAACGTCGTGGTGCGGGCCGCCACCGCGGTGGCCAGGGTGAAGGTGTCCGGCCGGCCCCACCCGGTACCGATCAGCGCGCCGCCCCACCCGTGCTGCTCGGCGCGCAACGCCAGATCGACCGTGTAGTCCAGGGTGCCCCAGCCGGCGACGGTGTCATCACCGCGATGCCCGGGTTCCACGGTGTTCGGGATGTACCAGAGGAACTCGCTGCCACTCACCGGTGCGCCGCGGCCAAGAGGTTGGAGTTGGCCGGCCGCTGCAGTCCGTAGTGGCCGCGCAACGTCGACGCCGTGTACTCGGTGCGGAACAGGCCCCGCGACCGCAGGATCGGCACCACGTGATCGACGAACGCCGCGAGGCCGGAGGGCAGCAGCGGAGGCATGATGTTGAATCCGTCGGCGACCCCGCCGCGGAACCATTCCTCGATGGTGTCGGCCACCTGTTCGGGGGTGCCGGTGAAGGTGCGGTGGCCACGGCCGCCACCGAGCCGCCCGATCAGCTCCCGCACCGTGAGGTGTTCGCGCCGGGCCAGTTCCACGACCAACGTGTACCGGCTCTTGGCGCCCTCGATGGCGTCCTCGGGCAGTAGTTCGGTGGGCAGCGGCTCGTCGAGCGGAAGCTGCTCCAGCGGTATCCGCAACGTGGTGGCCAGCTGCTGGTGCGCATAGGTGGGCACGATCGCCTCATCGAGCTCGCGGTCCTTGGCGGCGGCCTCGGCCTCGGTGCTGCCGATCACCGGGACAATGCCGGGCAGGATCTTGACGGTGTCCGGGTCGCGGCCGTGTGCGGCGGCGCGCGCCTTGAGGTCGGTGTAGAAGGCACGTGCCTCCTGAGGCGTCTGCTGCGCGGTGAACACCGCCTCGGCATGCCTGGCGGCCAACGTCTTTCCGTCCTCCGACGACCCGGCCTGCACCAGCAGGGGATAACCTTGCGGCGAGCGGGGGATGTTCAGCGCCCCCTGCACCGAGAAGAACTCGCCCCGATGCCCGGCGGGATGGATCTTCGACTGATCGCCCCACTGCCCGGTGGCCTTGTCGGCGACTACGGTGTCGTCCTCCCAGCTGTCCCAGAGCTTGCGCGCGACATGGACGAACTCCTCGGCGCGGGCATAGCGGGACGCGTGGTCGGGCAACTCGTCGAGCCCGAAGTTGCGCGCCGCGTCCACCGTCGCAGTGGTGACGATGTTCCAGCCGGCACGCCCGCCACTGACATGATCGAGCGAGGCGAACCGGCGGGCCAGATTGTAGGGGGAGTTGTAGGACGTCGAGGCGGTGGCGATGAGCCCGATCCGATCGGTGACCGCCACCAACGCGGTCAACAACGTCAACGGCTCCAGCACGCCGAGCGGACGGCGCCCCACATCCCCGTTCAGTTGCGGGCTGTCGGCCAGGAACAGCGAATCGAAGGTGCCGCGTTCGGCGATCCTGGCGAGTTCGGCGTAGTGCGCCACGTCGGTTGCTGCGAACGGGTTGCTCTCCGGCAGCCGCCAGGAGGCCTCGTGGTGCCCGGTACTCATCAGGAACGCGTTCAGATGGAGCTGACGTTCACCCACGAATATGACCTCCTGCCCGCTGTTTACGAATGACTCACAGCAACGTATCGACTCGCCGACCGAAGATCAGCGCACTTTGGCTACGGGAATGCTGAAGCGCGACTGTGCTTGTCGCGCATCAGGACGCGACATCGAGCTGTTCGGCCGGCAGCGCGTCACCGGCGACCGTGTGCAGGGTCTTGAGGATCAGCGCGACATTGGGGTCGCGCTGCCTGCCCTCGCGCACGATGGCGCTGATCGTGCGACCGCCGACCTGCGTCTCCGGAACGATCAACCCCTGCAATGCCGCGGGCACCGACAGTCGGGGCACGATCGCCGAGGCGATCTCCGTCGCCGCGAGATCACAGATGTTCTGGGCGCCGATCAGCCGGTGCTTGACCTGCGGTGTGAAACCAGCGCTCTCACCGGCACGCATCACCGCCACCCCGAGCCCGGAGTTCTGCGGCCCGGTCACCCAGGGCCCGTTGGCCAATGCCGAGAGCCCGTGCTTGCGGATCCGCAGATGCGAGGACTTCGGTGCCAGCAGCACAAGAGGTTCGTACAACAGTGGTTCGGCCGCCAGCCCTCCGAGTGACTCCTCGCCGACGAAGTCGTACCGGCAGGTCAACGCGATATCAACCTCGCCCTGGCGCAGTAGTCGCAGTGCCGCGGTACTGGTCTCCTGCTGAACCTGGATCCGCAGATCGGGTTCGGCGATGCTGAGTTGGCGCATCATCGGTGCGGCGAGCATCGGCAGGCCCATGTTGAATGTCGCGATGGCGACCTGACCGGAGACCCGGTCGCGCGTCTCGGCCACCGCGCTCATGGCCTCGTCGACGGCCACCAGTACCCGGCGCACGTGTTCGGCGAGCACCTGTCCGCTTCGGGTGAGTCCCAGTGTCCTGCCCTCACGGCGGAACAGCACCGCGCCGGCCTCCTCTTCGAGGACGCGAAGCTGTTGCGAGACAGCCGAGCTGGTGATGCTGCGACGCTCGGCGACCGCGGTCACCGAGCCGAGGTCGGCCAGATCGGACAACAACATCATTCGGCGAAGATCGAGCATCAGAACCCCCTGCGGCGGCTGCCGGGACAATATTTCTCGGGCTGGGAGAGATGTCAGGGACAACAGTTCACGGTGTCCATGATCGCAGCCGAATCGCCCGGTCAGCGCCCGTCGGGGCGGTGCCGGCCGGACGCAGACCTGTGAACTGGGGTTACGCCGCAACCGTTCCTGGAATCAGTGCAAATGTAATTCTGGGCATCCGGCCTTAAGCCGAGCTGAATGGTTCCGGTAGCCAAACACGCTTGTTCGACACGCGGCCGAACCCGAAAGTTGAGCCATGACAGACCTCGCCGACAATCGCCTCCTCACCGACACCGGACTGGATATCGAACCACTGGCCGGCTACATCGGCGCCGAGATCCGCGGCGTCGACCTGCGGCACCCGCTGGAACCCGCCGTCGTCGACGAGATCCGCAACGCGCTGCACACCTACAAGGTGATCTTCTTCCGCGACCAGGAGATCGGGCACGCCGAGCAGATCGCCTTCGCGCGCAACTTCGGCAAGGTGACGCCGGCCCATCCGCACGAGGAGGATCCGCCGGAGGGGTTCCCGGAGATCCTGCCGATCGACAGCCGCCGCTACGAGCGCACGCTGGGCCGCAAGCGGACGTCGTATGACAACAGCTGGCACACCGATGTCACCGCGCTGATCAACCCGCCGGCCGCCTCGATCCTGCGAGCACACATCCTGCCGCCCTACGGCGGGGACACCGCATGGACGAACCTCGTTGCGGCGTACGAGAATCTGCCCAAGGATCTGCGCGAGTTCGCAGACAAGCTGGACATCAAGCATCAGTTCAACAGCCGCGCGGCGGCGGGCAGCCAACGCGAGCGCAAGGTGCGCGAGGCCAATCTGGTGTCCTACCATCCGGCGGTCCGGGTGCACCCGGTGACCGGTGAGCGGGCGCTGTTCGTCAGCCCCGGCTTCACCAGGGGCGCACGCAAGATCCGCGGCTACTCGCCGACGCAGAGCGAATCGATCCTGAAACTGCTGTGGGAGGAAGCAACCCGCACCGAGTACACCGTTCGTTTCCGCTGGGCTCCGGGAAGCATCGCGTTCTGGGACAATCGGGCCACCGCCCACCTGGCCATCTCGGATGCCGGCCATCTCGACTACGACCGGGTGCTCTACCGGGTGACCCTCGAGGGTGACGTACCCCGAGGCGTCGACGGCCGCGAATCCGAGCCGGTGTCCGGCGAGCCGTTCCACGGGTCCTGACCCGATCCACGACAAGGAGAATCGAATGACAACGCTGCCCACCCGCAAGCTCGGCACCGACGGACTGGAAGTCTCCGCGATCGGCTTGGGATTCATGAGCTTTCGCACCTCGGCCGGACCCGCCGACGAAAAGCAGGCCACCGAACTCGTCGACGCGGCCATCGATCTCGGGGTGACGTTGTTCGACACCGCCGATGTCTACGGTCCGGAGTTCAGCGAGCAGCTGCTCGGCCGGGCCATCCGCGGACGCCGGGACTCGCTGGTTATCGCAACCAAGTTCGGCAACGCCCTGGATCGCGACACCAACCCGGACGCGCGGGCGCTCGACGGCAGGCCCGAGTACGTCCGCAGCGCCATCGAGGGGTCGTTGCGGCGGTTGGGGATCGACCACGTCGACCTGTACTACCAGCACCGGGTCGATCCGCAGGTTCCCATCGAGGAGACGGTCGGAGCGCTGGCGGAACTCGTCACCGCGGGCAAGATCCGGCACATCGGCCTGTCCGAGCCCGGCCCGCAGACCCTGCGCCGTGCGCATGCCGTGCATCCCATCGCCGCGGTGCAGAACGAATGGTCGATCTTCACACGGGACATCGAGGACGACACCGTTCCGGTGGCCCGTGAACTCGGCATCGGCATCGTGCCGTATTCGCCGCTGGGGCGGGGCTGGCTGACCGGGCGGGTGCGCTCTCGCGAGGACGTCGGCGGTATCCAGCTCAAGCACCCGCGTTTCGGTGCCGACGCCTTCGACCATAACCGCGAACTTGCCGATACCGTGGCGGCCATCGCCGCCGAGATCGGCGTGCAGCCCGGACAGGTCGCGCTGGCCTGGGTGCTGTCCCGCGGTCAGGACGTGGTGCCGATACCGGGTACCCGTCACGTCGAGTACCTGCGCGAGAACGTGGGCGCGGTGTCGGTGGCGCTCGACGAGGCGCAGGTGCGCCGCCTCGATGCGATCGCGGCACAGGTTGCGGGCCACCGGTCCATCCGGCCCGAACATCTGGGCACGGAGGCTCCGTTGGTGGGTGCCACCTCTGCATGACGCTGATCTCGCGGTACGGCGACGCGGACGCTGCACTGCCGGTGCACAACCAGACACTGGCAGTGCAGCTGGCGCATCGCTCAGTGCGCAAGTTCGGGCCGCACCCGGTTACCGATGATCAGCTCTCGGCGTTGGTCGCCGCCGCGCAGTCGGCGGCCACCTCGTCGAATCTGCAGCCGTGGAGTGTGATCGCGGTACGGGACCCGGCGCGCAAGGCGCGGTTGGCCGAGCTGGCCGCCGGTCAGCAGTTCATCGCCGAGGCGCCGCTGTTCCTGGTCTGGGTCGTCGACCTGGGCCGCGCCCGCCGCATCGCACAGCGCGCCGGGGCGGCACTGGACGGCGCGGACTACCTGGAGAGCACGGTCATCGGCTTCGTCGACACCGCCCTGGCCGCCCAGAACGCGGTGACGGCGGCGGAATCCCTGGGCCTGGGCACCGTTTTCGTCGGTGCGGTACGTAACCATCCCGAGCAGGTGGCCGCCGAACTGGCACTACCGCCGCATGCGGTGGCCGCCTTCGGGCTGGCCGTCGGCACTCCGGACCCCACCGAGAACGCCGGTATCAAACCACGGCTGCCGCAGGCGGCGGTGCTGCACCGGGAACGTTACGACGCCGGGGCCGCCGACGCCCACATCGCCACCTATGACCAGCGGTTGGCGGCCTACAACCGGCGTTTCGGGCTTCCCGGTGAGTGGACGACCAGGGTGATCGGCCGGTTGGCCGGCCCCGACTCGTTGTCGGGGCGGCACCGGCTGCGGGAATGCCTGGAACGGCTCGGCCTGCCTTCCCGGTAGCGGCTCAGAAGAACCCGGTGTTGGGCAGATCGGCGCCGTTCACCGCGATATCCCCGAGTACCCGAGCTTTGTACACGGTCGGGTTGTGCGAGAACAGCGTTCGCAGATTGCGCCAGTGCCGGTCCAGATGCGTCGACGATCGCACCGAGGAGGCGCCACCGACATCGAAAAGGCGCGAGGCCGCCCGCAGGGCGGGCTCCTCGATGGCCACCTTCACCCGGGCGGCCGCCACCGAGGCTTTGGTCTCCAGCTTCGCGTCGATACCGGTTACCCGGCCCGCAGCCAGCGCCGGCGCGAGTTCGGCTGCCGCACTGAGTACCAGGGCCTCCGCGGCGTAACCTACCGCGTCGATCTCGCCGACGATCTCCAGCAGCTGAGGATCCTGGGACGGCGTGTCCGCAGTGGCGAAGGTGTAGGTGCGGTGCCGATCGCGCACCACGCCGGCGGCGTCAGTGGTGACCGCACGCAGAATGCCTGCGGCGATGGCGTGCAGATACAACTGGACCAGCGCGCCGCGTGACCGGTCGACCCCGATGTCGGTACCCAGGTGCACCACCTCGTCGTCCTCGACCACGACATCTTCGAACAGTGTGGTGCCGCTACCGGTGTGGCGCTGCCCGATACCGTCCCAGTCATCGGCGTGCACGACTCCGGCGCGGTCCACCGGGATCACGACACCGATGGGCGTACCGTCCTCGTTCTCGGCGCTGACACGCAGACGATCCGAGAACTGGGCGCCGGTGCTGTAGAACTTGCGGCCGGTCAACCGCAATCCGTCGGCGGTGCGCACCAGTTTGGTGTCATAGCTCTGCCCGCCCACCCGGGCGCTGCTCAGCTCGGAGTTGGTGCCCCCGATCAGGTTTCCGTCGGCGATGAACGCCAGCCAGCGGTCCGAGGTACCCCGGTGGGTCACCCGTTGCAGCTCCTCGGTCTGGGCGTAGTGCACCCGCAGGATATGGGCCAGATCGGGGTCGGCCTCGGCCAGCGAGATGACGAAGGAGAAGAACTCGGGCACCGTGAAACCGGCCCCGCCGTACTCGGCGCCCAGGCGCACGGCACCCAGCCGGTGCTCCCGGACCAGCTGCAGCCCGAAGTTCGGCGGCTGGTCGCCACCGTCGGCGAGCCTGCTGCGATAGTCGGCCGCGATCGCGTCGAGCACAACCTGTAGCTCGTTCGTGTGCGGCGCGGCGGACCCGTTCAGTACGGATTCGGTGGTCATCGGATCAGTCCTTTCCCGTGGTGAGCGTGTGCGAATCATCGATCCAGGTGTCGTAGAACCACGGCACCGAGTTGGCGGCGTTCGCGAATCCCTGAACGCGCGGCGCCACCGCGAAGATCTGGGTGTCTTCGAGCAACGGCACCGAGTAGGCGTTGTCGATGACGTAGTTGTTGTACTCCTGCAACAGCTTCAGCCGTTGCTGCGGATCGGTCGCCGAGATCTGGGCATCCAGCAGCCGGTCGATGGTGGGATCGGCACCGTCGAGCGCGTACAGGTCACCGCCCTTGCTGCCGTAGTTCTGCCACAGCCTGACGGGGTCGGCCGTCGGCCAGCCGTTGCGCCGCAGCCCCACCGAGTCCTCGATACTGGCCGTGGGGTAGTTGGCGAAATCGGTCTGGCGGATCACCAGCCGGATCCCGATGCGCTTGAGCTGGCGCTGGATCAACTCGTACATCGGTTTGGCGGTGTGGTCGTAGACGTCGACATAGATCAGTGCCGACAGCTGCTCACCGTTCTTGACGCGGTAGCCCTCGCCGTCGGTCTGGGTCCAGCCCGACGCCTCCAGCCGCCGGACCGCTTCTTCGGGGTCATAACGGACGGCATCGCTGCGGTCGGTGTAGCCCGGGAAATTCTTGGTCACGATGTTCTGGGCCGGCTGCCAGTGCTCGGTGTACAGCGTGCGCAGGATCTCGTTGCGGTCGATGCCGAACCCGATGGCCTTGCGGACGTTGACATCGGCCATGAACGGCGCGCTCTGCCGGATGTCGAGGGTGTTGGCCAGGCCCGGGGTGCGCAGCCCGCGCACGTCGAATCCTTCGCGGTCCAGCAGCCGTTCGTCGGGCGGTTGGGCGTAGCGGATGGCGTCGGCCTGCCCGGCCCGCAGCGCCCCGACCCGGACGCTGTCCTCGGTCACCGGGATGACGGTGATGCTGTCCAGATAGGCCTCACCCTGATGTGGCGCGGTGGCCGGGGCCCAGTCGTAGCCCCGCCGCTTGGCGAGCACGATCTGCTTGTCCGGGATCTGGGACTCCGCGTAGAACGGTCCGGAACCGATGAGATTCGTGACGACAGACTGGGTTTCCTTACTGGCATCAATGGTGGCGTCGGCGACCAGGCCCGCGGTGTTCAGCGAGAGCACCGCGATGAACGGCGCATACGGTTCGGGGAGCGTCACCCGCACGGTGCGGCGTTCGTTGTCCGCGGTAACCGAGGCGATCTTGGGGAAGTAGCTGTTGCGGGTGATGCCCTTCTCCTTGTCGCCGTTGGCCTGCCATTGCAGGTTGCGGCGCACCGATTCGGCGTCCAGGGGTTGGCCGTTGCTGTAGGTCACTCCGTCGCGGATGGTGAACTCGTACACCAGATGGGCATTGTCGACCGTCCACTTCTCGGCGATCCACGGCACGTAGTCGAAGGTCTTGGGGTCCTGGTAGACCAGCCGGTCCAGCATCTGGTCCTTCAGCAGGCTGTTCTGCCAGTAACTGACMTGGATCTGCAGCGCGGCCGGCGCTTCGGCGTCCAGATACGTCAGGTGGCCGCCGCGTGCACCGTCACCGGCCTGCGGTGCGGACTCCCCGGAACTGCACGAGGTGAGCAGGGCGGCAAGCAGAACGACGGCCGTGCGCCGCAGGCCGGTCATGCGGCCCGGGCCGGTGCGCCCGGCACCGCGTCGAGCAGGCGCTGCGTGTACGGCGCCGACGGTGCGGCGAACACCCGCGAGACCGGTCCGGTCTCCACCAGGCGTCCGTGCTCGAGCACGCTGACCTGATCGGCGATCTGACGGACCAGGCTCAGGTCATGCGAGATGAACAGGTAGCTCAGAGCGAGCTCGCGTTGCAGCTCGATGAGCAGATCCACCACCTGTGCCTGCACGGTGACATCGAGCGCGGAGGTGGGTTCGTCGAGTACCAGGATGGGCGGGCTGAGCACCAACGCCCGGGCCAGCACGACCCGCTGGCGTTGCCCGCCGGAGATCTCGCCCGGCTTTCGCTCGGCGAGTCCCGCAGGCAGGCCGACCCGATCGAGCGCCTGGGTGACCTCGCGGCGGCGATCCCGCCGGGAGCCGATGCGGTTGATCCGCAACGGTTCTGCGATGGCCTCCTCGATGGTGAACCGAGGGTCCAACGAGGCCAGCGGATTCTGATGCACCATCTGCAGGACGCGGGCCTGTGCGCGCTGCCGGTCCCGGTCCAGCGCGCGATGCGGTTCCCGGACGACGCCGTCGACGCGCACCTGGCCGGCGTCGAAGGCGGTCAGACCGGCGAGCACCCGGGCCGCGGTGGTCTTTCCCGAACCCGATTCACCGACGAGTGCGTGGATGGTGGCGCGCTGGACCTCCAGGGAGACCCCGTCCAGCACCGGGGTGTCGCCGTAGCGTTTCACCAGATCGGTCACCTGCAGTATCGGTTTGCCATCGGGCGCCTCGGTGGCCCGCGCGTACTTGTCGGGGGACAGTGCGGGCGCGTCGGCGATGAGCTGGCGGGTGTACTCGGCCTGCGGGTTGATCAGCACCGTCGTCGTCGGTCCGGCCTCACGGACGTGACCCTCGTGCAGCACGACCACGCTGTCGCTGTGGTGTTCGGCCAGCGCGAGATCGTGGGTGATGAACACGACGCCGAGGCCGCGGTCCCGGCGCAGGTCATCCAGGAGATCGAGGATCCGTTGCTGGACAGTGACATCGAGGGCAGAGGTCGGTTCATCGGCGATCAGCAGCGCCGGGTCACCCGCTATCGCGATGGCGATGAGGACGCGTTGCAGCTGGCCGCCCGAAAGCTGATGGGGGTAGTCCTCGGCGCGGCGCGCGGGTTCCTTGATGCCCACGGTGTCGAGCAGCTCGACCGCCCGCCGGCGGGCCGCCTGCCTGCCGGCAAGGCGGTGCACGATCAGCACCTCGGCCACCTGATCGCCGACCTTCTTCAGTGGGTCGAGGGAACCGAGCGGATCCTGCGGCACGAAACCGATGGAGGTGCCGCGCAGTTCGCGCCATTCGCCCGGGGACAGTCCGGTGACCTCGGCACCGGCGATCGAGATGTGGCCCGCGGTGACGCGTCCGTTCTCGGGCAGCAGACCCTGGACGGCGCGGGCGATGGTGGACTTGCCCGACCCGGACTGACCGACCACGGCGACCACCCGGCCCTGCTCGACCTCCAGGGATACGTCCCGGACCACCGGGCGTACACCGGACCGGGTGGTGTACTCGATGTCGAGCCCGGAAACCGACAGCAATACAGGCGAACTCATGTCAACCGACCTTCTTTCGGATGAGTTGGGCGAGCCGGGACAGACTCATCACCGTCAGCACGATGGCCACCGCCGGGAAGTAGACCAGGCCGGGTGCAGAGTTGATGTAGTTGCGGCCCTCGGAGATCAGCAGTCCCCATTCGGGATCCGGCGGCTGCGCGCCGTAACCGAGGAAGCTCAGCGACGCGATGGCCAGGATGGCGGTCCCGAACTGCAGGGCCGCCAGCGACAGCACCGCGGAGTAGGAGTTGGGCAACACGTGACGGAACAGCAACGTCAGGTGGCTGGCGCCGAGGTGTTCGCTGGCCTCGACGAAGGGCAGGTTGCGGGTGGCGAGTACCTCGGAGCGGGCCAGCCGGGCGAACACCGCGATGGAGGAAACCCCTACGGCGATGGCGGCATTCACGGTGCCGAACCCCAGCGCGACGATGATGGTGATGGACAGCAGCAGGGTGGGGATGGACAGCAGCACGTCGATGATCCGGCTGATGATGCTGTCGGTGGCCCGGCCGAAGTACGCCGCGAGCAGGCCGAGGATCGTTCCGGCCAGCAACCCGATGATGACCGCGATGAACGAGCCGGCGATGGTGGCGGCGGTTCCCGCGATGACTCTGCTGAGCAGGTCGCGGCCGATGTAGTCGGTGCCGAACGGGTGCGCCAGGGTGGGCCCGGCCAGCGGCAGCGCCGGGTTCTCCTGCAGCGGGTCGTAGGGCGCGATGGTGCCCGGCGCGATGATCATCGCGGCGACCAGCAGCAGGAACAGGATCGGCGGGACATCCCACACACTCAGGCGCAGCCGCTGCGGAATGCGGGAGGTCTGCGGTGCGGGCAGCGCTTCGACGACGGTCATGCCGGTACCACCTGGCTCTTGGTTGCCGTGCCGATGCGCGGGTCGATCAGCGGATAGAGCACATCGACGATGAGGTTGATCAGGACGAACGTCACCGACACGGTGATGACGACCGCCTGGATGATGGGAGTGTCCTGATTGCGGACCGCGGTCTCGGTGAGGTAGCCGATCCCGGTGCGGTTGAAGATCGTCTCGGTGATGACCGAGCCCGCGAGCAGTTCCCCGACCGTGATCGCCACGATGGTGAGGGTGGGAATCGATCCGTTCTTCAGCAGATGGCCGAAGACGATCCGGTTCTCGCTCAGCCCTTTTGCCCGCAGCACCTCGACGTAGGGTTGTCCTGCGGCATTGCTCAACCCCTGTATCAGGACCTGGGCTATCGGTGCGGCCACCGGCAGGGCCAGCGGTATCGCGGCCAGCAGTGTCGAACTGAACCCCTCGTCGCGGACCGCCGACACCCAGCCGAGACTGAACGAGAAAAGCTGTAGGGCAATGAGGCCGGTGACGAACACCGGGATCGACAAGAACGCCGGCGGAATCGAGCGGGCCACTTCGCGTGCTGCGGGCCACGGTGCGAAGACCGCTGCCAGCGCGATGGCCAGACCGAGCGCGGCGGCGAGCACGAACGCCACCCCGGCCAGCGCGGCCGTGGAGGGCAGGGCGTGGGCCAGCAGCTCGGACACCGGCTGGCCGCTGTTGAGCGAATAGCCGAGATCGCCTGTGAACAAACGCTGTACCGACACACCGAACTGGACGATCGCCGGTTCACTGAGACGGTAGTAGTCCCGCAGGACCTGCGCGTCCTCTTCGGAGATGGGGTTCTCCGGATTGGATATCTGTTGCTCGATCGGGTCGCCTGGAAGCACGTTCAGCACGAAAAACACTGCCGTGTAGGCCAGCACGATCACCACGATCGACTGTGCGATGCGGTGCAGCGTTGTGTTCAACACCCTGAGGAAGTTATGCCGCCCGCAGCCCGGTGACCACCATTCGGCCCGTAAGGAACATTAAGCCGACACTTCACCTGTACTTAACTGTTGTCCGAGCACGCATTGACCCGTCATGCATTTGGAGTTGCCGTGAGCGCAACCGTTGTCTGAACCACGTCGCGACGTAGCGTCGAAGGCATGGCTGTCGCACTATCGGTCGGGGTGGAGGTGGTCGGCGACGGGGTCGCCGACCGCAGGGTGGGAGCCGAAGCGCCGGCCCACGGAATTGCCGGGCTGGCCCGGCGACTGGAGTCCGCGGGGGTGGGCTACTGGGTGATCGGTGCCGAACGGGGTGAGTCGACCCACGCCGGCACGGTGACTCTGGATCCGTCGCTCGTCGCGACGATCGCGGCCCGGCACAGCACCCGGCTGGGCCTGGTGGTGTCGGCGGCGGGACACCGCGACCATCCCTACAACCTGGCCCGCCGGCTGATATCGGTGGACCACGCCGCCCAGGGCCGGGTCGGCTGGCTGGCACTCGATTTCGATCACAGCATCGCCCTCAACGCCGCCAGCGACACCTGGACGGGCGCCGCCCTCGATGCCACGCACACCGACGACGCGGTACAGGCCGTCCGGACGCTCTGGCGGACATGGCCTTTGGAATCCGTGCTCGGCGACACGGCAGCGGGCGTGTTCGCCGACGTGACGCAGATCCGGCGCGCCGACGTGCGCGGTGGATACGCGATCACCGGACCACTGAACGTTCCGGGTTCGGTCCAGGGCGATCTGCCGATCTGGCGTCAGGCCACCCGGGGCGGCGCTGTCGCACCGTCGGGGGCGGACCTCGTGGTGGTCGAGGACCGCGAACCGGTACCGGACGGCACCCCGGTCGTGATCAGGGTGCGGGCACTGCACTCGGTCGCGGCGACGCTCGACCGGATCGCCGGTATCCCGGCGGCACAGGGTGTGCTGCTGCGGGTGGCTCCGCATGTGTTCGACCATGTGCTGGACCGGCTGTTACCCGCGGCGCGGCGCCGCGGTGTGATCGGTGGCCCGGGGGAGGGCACGCTGCGTCAGCGGCTGCGTCTCCCGGTCCCGGACAGTCCGGATCTGTCCGGGCACGCAGCTGTTTTCGATGCCGTTCCGAACCCGGGCGGCCGATTGTGATGGGGCGCAGACTGATGGGCTTGACCGACAACCTGATCCTCAACGTCAATGTGCTCAATGTCGGGATCCACACCGGTTCCTGGCAACTCAGCAGCGAAGCGCCCACCGCGTTCGCCGATCCGGGCTACTACGTCCGGATGGCCAAGATCGCCGAACGCGGGCTGCTCGACGCACTGTTCCTGGCCGACGGTCCCGCGTTGCGCGAGCATCCCGCGCTGCGGCCGTCGCAGGCGTTGGAACCGAGTGTCATCCTGGCGTCGGTGGCGGCCGAGACCGAGCACCTCGGGCTGATCGGCACGTTGTCGTCGACCTTCAACGATCCGGTGGAACTCGCGCACCGCCTGCTCGGGCTGGATCAGCTGTCGCAGGGCCGGTGCGCCTGGAACGTGGTCACCACCTACTCGCTGCCCGCCGGGGGCAACTTCGGGCTGGCCGACTACCCGGACCGGCCGACCAGGTACCGGCGCGCCGCCGAGTTCGTGGATGTGGTGCGGGCACTGTGGCAGGACGCCGCCGACGCCGGTGCCCGCGGAATCGACCATCAGGGTGAGTTCTTCACCGTGGTCGGTTCGCTGCCGCAAGGGCAGTCGCCGCAGGGATATCCGTTGCTGGTGCAGGCCGGTGGCTCACCGCAGGGTCGCGAACTGGCCGGCCGTGCCGCCGACGCGGTGTTCAGTGCGGAGCTCGACCTGGGGGCGGGCGTGGAACACTACCGCCACGTCAAGGATGTCGCGGTGGCCACCGGTCGCCGGCGCAGCGATGTCAAGATCCTGCCGGGATTGATCACCACGATCGGCAGCACCACGGCCGAGGCACAGCGGCGCTACGAGCGGCAGAGCGCACTGTTGCCGGCGGGCCACGACATCGAGCGGTTGTCGCAGGTGCTCGGTGAGGATCTGTCCGGCTACGCCCTGGACGGGCCGGTGCCCGGGCACCTGCTCGGTGAGGTGCGGGATCCGGCGAAGTTCGGTGCCTCGCTGGGGTTCCGGGAGTCGGTGGTCCGGCTGGTCGAGAGCCGGGGTCTGACGCTGCGGGAGGCCATCCGTGAGTTCAGCGGTGCCGGGCACCGCGTCGTGGTCGGCACGCCCGTCGATGTCGCCGACACCATCGAGCAGTGGTTCCTGGCCGGTGCTGCCGACGGATTCAACCTGATGCCCGACGTGTTCCCGGACGGGCTGGAGATCCTCGTCGACGAGGTGGTGCCGATCCTGCAGGAGCGCGGCCTGTTCCGCACCGAGTACACCGAATCGACCCTGCGGGAACGTTTCACCGGATATCCGCTCCCGACCGGGGCGCCGGCGTCGGCGCGGGCCCGGCCGGCGTGACCGGTCT
The DNA here is from genome assembly GCF_056400845.1 of Mycobacterium sp. P4_H6. Lineage (NCBI taxonomy): Bacteria > Bacillati > Actinomycetota > Actinomycetes > Mycobacteriales > Mycobacteriaceae > Mycobacterium > Mycobacterium sp. P4_H6. The sequence continues at coordinate 96,940 of NZ_JBFUKN010000008.1, forward strand.
CAGCCGGCCAGCAGCAGGATGAGCTGGGACTGCAGCTCACCGCACAGGAAGCCGAGGGCGGCGCCCAGTACCACGATGATCCACTCGTCATCCTTGAAGGCCGGCCGCAGCAGGTTCTCGTAGGACAACGAGTCCAATCCGTCCATCTTCTCGACCATGACGTTCTCCAGGTCGAGCCGGCTGGCCGCGTATTCCTCGATGTAGGAGGAGGTTTCCGGGAGCTTCTCGATGATCGAGTTGGCGATCTGGACCTTCATCTCCTGGTACTGCCGGCCGCCGAGCACGTTGACCACCCGGCCAGCGAAGCCCATCTGGCTGTCGATGGTGCGGCCGATCTCGGCCTGGATGATGTCGAAGAATTTGTCCGACATCGGGCCGGTCAGCAGGCTCTCCATGATCGCTTTCGGGGTGAAGATCTCCCGGGCCATCAGTGCGGCGTAGCCGCGGATCACTTCCTTGCGGCGGGCCTGGAACACGCCCTGCCATTTGATGCCGAGGAAGATGTTCTTGCGTTCCAGCGGCCGGAAGATCATCTGCAGCGCAACCCAGTCGGTGAGGCCACCGGTGAGCAGACCGAACAGCGGCAGCGCGAGGTGCCAGCCGGTGACACCGAAGACGAGCATTTGCACCACGCCGATGATGAACCCGAAGTAGAGCCCGGATTTGATCAGGAAGGAGAATGCCGGGCGCCCGATGTCCTCGAAAACCGCGTTGAGGGTGGCCTTGTCGCGCACCAGGTTGGTCACGACCATGTGCTTGATGTCGAAGATCTGGTCGACCTGACCGCGGAACTCCTCGAACATGCCGCGTGCCGCCGCGGGGATGCGGCCCTCGACATTGCTGACGATGAGGTCCTTGACCTGATCGGGGGTGGCTCGCCAGACCTGCGGCTGGAACGACATCATCATGGCGTTGACGAGTTCCTCGGCGGCCTCGCGCAGGGGCTCGCCGAGCTCGTTGACGAGCTCGTCCGGATCGATCTTGTCGAACAGTTCTTCGGGTTTCAGGATCCCCGAGGTCAGCGAATCCACCGCGACCGCAGCCATTTTCGGGGCCCGCTTGGGTATCTGGCCCTGCCAGCCGAGATAGGGCTTGATGCCCTTGAATTCGACCGGATAGAACATCATCTTCAGCGCGAGGATCTTGGTGATCCACCCGACGAAGGCCGCACCGAGCGGAATGGTGATGTACACCCACAGGGGATAGGAAAACGCGTTCTCCCAGAGGTCGCTCATTTCGCTGCCTCCCACAACTCTTGACCGAGATCGCTGATGCGAACGGTGCGCCGGACCACCCGTGGGGACCGGACACCGCGTCGCGCGGTGGCCAGAGCGACGTTCACCACCGAGTCGGTCAGCAACATTTCGTATTCGTCGTACATGGACGTGGCCTCCGGACCCAGCCGGACCAGGCCGAGGTCGAGCATCCGGGTCAGGTACAGCGGGGTGTACCGCGGCAGGGACACCCCGGCCGAACGCCCCACGGTCGAGGCGTTCTTCAGCGCGTAGGCGGCGCTGCCACCGCTACCGGGTTCGGCGACGTGGATGACGGGGTAGGCCGAGCCGTCGGAGAGGGCGGCCAGGATGCGCGCCTCATCGGGCACCAGTGCCTCCAGCAGATCCAGGTAAAGCGCGTCGCGGCTCTTGTCCGGGCTGGTGTACATCGAGCGGTCCAGCAGGGTGCGGAGCAACTGATTGGGAGTGACGCTCTGCTCGGTGTCCCCGGCAGTCACCGCGGCGGGCGGATCGAGATCGGTGAGGTGCCTGCGCATCACCCGCACCACCGCGCGTTCGGCGTCGGCGAGCAGCGGCAGCACGTCGCCGGCGAGCGGAGCCCGCTTGGCGACGCCGCCGAGGAGGTTCAGCCCCCCGCCGATCAGGCCCTCCAGGTCCACGAAACCCCTCAGTGTCAGAAGCGGTGACAGGCGGCCGGCTCGTTCGCACGGAGCCAGCAACTATGTCTAGCACCATAGTTACCCGTACCTGTGGCCTTGCACCAATCCCGCGAACACCGCTGTGTGTGCGGTATGCGCACGTTAATCGCGGATGGGGTCATCCGTTTGGCGGACACCGGTGCGGTGGGGGAAAGCCGAGCCTGTCGCCGTCGGCAAACGCGTGATCAGTTGCCTGCGGGCGGCTTGTGAGCGGAATGCGAAGTGCAGGACGACCGCAGCGAGTGTTATCAGCGTCCACGCGACGACGGGCACGAGCACCCCGCCGCGCCGGCGTGCGGTGAAGAAGGACGCCGCGACGGTGAGCACGGCGACGACGGGGACGCCGAACTCGGTGAGTGTGAAAGTGGTCTCACCCAGACGTGGGACACACGGACCGAAGCCGCAGCCCGCGGTACCCATGATGTGCGGGCGGACCCATGGATCGAAGCCTCTAGTCGAGGCGCTCCCAGGTCCAGCCGGTGATGGCGGGATCGTCCTCGCCGTGTTCCCTGGTGTAGCGCCGGGCGGCCAGCCGGGCGTCGACCATCTCCTGGCGCAGGCCCGCGGCGTTGCTGCCCAGCCCGTCCACGCGGTCGATGACGTCGATCACGAGATGGAACCGATCCAGGTCGTTGAGCATCACCATGTCGAACGGCGTGGTGGTGGTGCCGCGCTCCTTGAAGCCGCGGACGTGCAGCTGGCTGTGGTTGGCGTGCCGGTAGGCCAGCCGGTGGATGAGCCACGGATAGCCGTGATAGGCGAAGATGATCGGTTTGTCGGTGGTGAACAGCGCGTCGAATTCGTGGTCGGCCATCCCGTGCGGGTGCTCGGTCTGCGGCTGCAACCGCATGATGTCCACCACGTTGACGACGCGCACCGACAAGCCGGGCAGTCGGCGCCGCAGGATATCGGCTGCGGCAACGGTTTCCAGTGTCGGGATATCGCCGGCGCAGGCCAACACCACATCCGGGGCACCGGTGTCGTGTTCTGAGCCCGCCCACTCCCAGATGCCGGCTCCGCGCGTGCAGTGCGCAATGGCCTCATCCATGCTCAGGTAATTCAGGGCGGRCTGCTTACCGGCGACGATGACATTGATGTACTGGCGGCTGCGCAGGCAGTGATCGGCCACCGACAGCAGGCTGTTGGCATCCGGTGGCAGATATACCCGCACCACCTCGGGGCGCTTGTTGGCGATGTGGTCGATGAAGCCGGGATCCTGGTGCGAGGCGCCGTTGTGGTCCTGGCGCCAGACATGGGACGTCAGAAGATAATTCAGGGACGCGATGGGCCGTCGCCAGTCGAGGGTGTTGGTGGTCGCCAGCCATTTCGCGTGTTGGTTGGCCATGGAATCGACGATGTGTACGAACGCCTCGTAACAGCTGAAGAACCCGTGCCTGCCGGTGAGCAGGTACCCCTCCAGCCAGCCCTGGCACAGATGCTCGGAGAGCACCTCCATCACCCGGCCGTCCGGGGCCAGGTGCTCGTCATCCGCGGATTGCTCGGCCTGCCAAGCCTTGTCGGTGGCCTCGAAGACCGCCGAGAGCCGATTGGAGGCCGTCTCGTCGGGACCCATCAGCCGGAAGTTGTCGATGTTGCGGGCGATCACATCGCGCAGGAAGGTGCCGAGCACCTTGGTGGCCTCGTCGACCGAGGCCGCCGGATTTTCCACCTCGACGGCGTAGTCGGTGATCGGGGGCAGATCCAGCTCGCGCAGCAGCACCCCGCCGTTGGCGTGCGGGTTGGCGCTCATTCGCCGGGTGCCGACGGGCGCCAGCGCGCGCAGATCGGCGCGAAGCGCTCCGGTCTCGTCGAACAGCTCCTGGGGCCGGTAGCTTTCCAGCCAGGTGCCGAGTGCATCCAGATGTGCTGCATTGGTGCGGGTCTCGGAGAGTGGTACCTGATGGGATCGCCAGGTGCCCTCCACCTTCTTGCCGTCCACCTCGCGCGGACCGGTCCATCCCTTGGGGGTGCGCAGGATGATCATCGGCCACAGTGGCCGGCCGGTCTGCCCGTCCTCGCGGGCGGCACGCTGGATGGCGGCGATCTGGTCGAACGCGTCATCGAGCGCGGCCGCCAGTTGCCGGTGCACATCGGCGGGTTCGTCGCCGGCGACGGTGATCGGCACGTAGCCGTAGCCACGCATCAGCGATTCCAGCTCGTCCTGCGGGATACGGGCCAGCACGGTCGGGTTGGCGATCTTGTAGCCGTTGAGGTGCAGCACCGGCAGCACCGCGCCGTCGCGCACCGGGTCGAGGAACTTGTTGGAATGCCAGCTCGCGGCCAGCGGGCCGGTCTCGGCTTCCCCGTCACCGACGACGGCGGCGACCACCAGGTCCGGGTTGTCGAACGCGGCGCCGTAGGCGTGCACCAGTGCATAGCCGAGTTCACCGCCCTCATGGATGGAGCCCGGGGTCTCCGGCGCCACATGGCTGGGGATGCCGCCGGGAAAGGAGAACTGGCGGAACAGCTTCTGCAGGCCGGCGGTGTTCTCGCCGATTCCGGTGTACACCTCGGAGTAGGTGCCCTCCAGGTAGGCATTGGCCACCAGGCCCGGGCCGCCGTGACCCGGCCCGGTGACGTAGATGACGTCGGCATCGCGCTGGGTGATCACCCGGTTCAGGTGTGCGTAGAGCAGATTGAGGCCCGGTGTGGTGCCCCAGTGCCCGAGCAGTCTGGGTTTGACGTGCTCGGCGATCAGCGGTTGCCGCAGCAGCGGGTTGTCCAGCAGATAGATCTGGCCGACCGACAGATAGTTGGCTGCCCGCCAGTACGCGTCGAGCAGGGTGACTTCATCGTCGGAGAGCGGTGGGGCTTCAGTCGATGCAGTCATGCCTACAGGTCTACCCGTTATTCGTGGTATGCACCGAAACAGGTCCAACACCCCAGATGTCATCGCAGTACTGCTCGATGGCGCGGTCGGAGGAGAACTTGCCGCTGCGCGCGGCGTTGAGGATGGACATCCGCGACCAGGCGTCGCGATCCTGCCAGGCCGCACTCACCCGGTCCTGGCATTCGATGTAGGACGCATAGTCGGCGAGCACCAGGAACGGGTCGTCGTAGATCAGGTTGTCGACCAGTGGGCGGAACACCTCGCCGTCACCGTGCGAGAAGTGGCCACTGGCGATCAGATCGAGTACCGCACGCAGTTCCGGGTTCGCGGCGACATACTCGGCCGGGCGGTAGCCGCCCCGCTTGAGCGCCTCGACTTCGTCGACGGTGAGTCCGAACAGGAAGAAGTTCTCTTCGCCCGCCTCCTCGCGGATCTCGACATTCGCGCCGTCCAGGGTGCCGATGGTGAGCGCACCGTTCATCATGAACTTCATGTTGCCCGTGCCGGAGGCTTCCTTGCCCGCGGTGGAGATCTGTTCGGACAGGTTGGCCGCGGGGTAGATCAGGTGCGCGTTCTGCACATTGAAGTTCGGCAGGAACACCACCTTCATGTACTGGTTGACCTCGGGGTCGAAGTTGATCATGTCGCCGACCGCGGTGATCAGCTTGATGATGCGTTTGGCCAGGAAATAGCCGGGGGCGGCCTTACCGCCGAAGATGAACGCCCGCGGCGCCATGTCGATACCCGGGTTGTTCTTGATGCGCAGGTACTGCGTCACGATGTTCAGCACGTTGAGATGCTGGCGTTTGTACTCGTGGATCCGTTTGACCTGGATGTCGAACAGCCAGGTCGGGTCGAGTTCCACACCGGTCTCGGCGAGGACGAACTCGGCCAGCCGGGCCTTGTTGGCCCGCTTCACATCTCGCCATTCCTGCCGGAACGCGTCATCCTCGATGAAGGCCTCCAGCCCGCGCAACCGGTCCAGGTGCGTCAGCCACCCGTCACCGATCCGGCGGTCCAGCAATTGGCGCAGACCGGGGTTCGACAGCGCGACGAACCGCCGGGGCGTGACCCCGTTGGTCTTGTTGGAGAAGCGCTCGGGCCACAGCTCGTAGAAGTCCTTGAGCACGCTTTCCTTGAGCAGCTCGGAGTGCAGGGCGGCCACCMCGTTGATGGCGTGGCTGCCGACGGTGGCCAGGTGTGCCATCCGGACGGTCTGGCCGCCCTCCTCACCGATGAGCGACATCCGGCGGACCCGCTCGACGTCACCGGGGAAGTGTGCCCGGACCTCATCGAGGAATCGGCTGTTGATCTCGTAGATGATTTCGAGGTGCCGCGGCAGCGACTCCCGGAACAGCGCCAGCGACCACTTCTCCAGGGCCTCCGGCAGCAGGGTGTGGTTGGTGTACCCGAAGGTGGCCACGGTGATGTCCCAGGCCTCGTTCCACTCCAGCCGCCGCTCGTCGACGAGCAGGCGCATCAGCTCGGCGACACCGATCGAGGGGTGAGTGTCGTTGAGCTGGATGGCGAATCGCTCGGGCAGCTCGTAGATGGACAGGTCGGCCAGGTCATCCACGATGTGCAGGATGTGCTGCAGCGAGCAGGACACGAAGAAGAATTGCTGCAGCAGGCGCAGCCGTTTGCCGGCCTCGGGTTCATCGTTGGGGTACAGCACCTTGGTGACGGTCTCGGCGCTGACCTCCTCCTCGACGGCCTTGTAGTAGTCGCCGGTGTTGAAGGCGTCCAGCGCGAACTCCTGGACCGCCCGCGCGCTCCACAGCGTCAACACATTGCAGGTCTTGACGCCGTAGCCCTGGATCGGGGTGTCATAGGCGACACCCTTGACGACCCGGCCGGGAACCCAGCGGATCCGGCCCACACCGGCGTCATCGAGGTAGTGCTCGGTGTGGCCCTCCCAGTTCACCAGGTAGCTCACATCTGGTTTGGCGATCTCCCAGGGATTTCCGGCGTCGAGCCAGTTGTCGGTCTTCTCGACCTGCCAGCCCTCGTGAATCTCCTGGTCGAAGATGCCAAACTCATAGCGGATGCCGTAGCCGATGGCCGGCCGCTCCAGGGTGGCCAGCGAGTCCAGGTAGCACGCCGCGAGCCGGCCGAGACCGCCGTTGCCCAGGCCGGGCTCCTCCTCGCAGGCCAGGATCTCCTCGATGTCCTGGCCGAGCTCGGCCAGGGCCGCGCGGGCGGCGTCCTCGATGCCGAGGTTGAGCAGGTTGGCACCCAGCTGCGGTCCCATCAGAAATTCTGCGGACAGATAGCAGGTGATCTTGCTGCCCAGGTCCAGCGAGGTCTGCGTGGAGGCAACCCGGTTGTCCTGCATGCGGTCCCGCACGGCCAGCGCCAGCGCGCGGTAGTAATGCTCGGGCCGCAGCGCGGCGGCGGGCCTGCCGATCGAATAGCGGATGTGGTCGATGATCGCGCGGCGCAGGGCGTCGGAGGACAACCCGGTGCGGGCGCGTTCGGCGGCGGGGGAGGGCGCGACGAGATCGGTCATGGACAGAAGTCTGTCAGGGGTTCGTGCACATCGCGCGCGCAATGAGCGTCGGCCGGGTTAACGGATGTGAGACGCTGCCGAGATGTCCGGTGTACCCGAACTCGTTGATGTCCTGCCCCAGCACCGCTTCGACGAGACGGCCCTGCTGCGATATCTGCGGGCGCACGGTATCGACGGGCCGCTGCAGATCCGGCAGTTCCAGGGTGGCCAGAGCAACCCGACCTTTCATCTGCACAGCCCTGCAGGGGAATTCGTGCTGCGCAAGAAGCCGCCGGGCACCCTGCTGCCGCGTGCACACGATGTCGGCAGGGAGTACCGGGTGATGTCGGCACTGGCCGACAGTGAGGTGCCGGTGCCCCGGATGCGGGCCATGTGCGAGGACGAGTCGGTGCTGGGCACGCCGTTCTTCGTGATGGACCACGTAGCGGGCAGGATCTTTCCCGACCGGGTACTGCGGGACGGCACCCCGGAGGATCGGGCCGCGGTCTACCGCGACCTGGCCCGGGTGCTGGCCCGCCTGCACACGGTGGACTGGCGGGCCGCCGGACTCACCGATTTCGGGCGGCCCGACGGCTACCTCGCCCGCCAGGTTGCGCTGTGGACCCGGCAGTGGGAAGCCGCCAAGGTCGAGGAATGCGCCGAGATGGACCGGCTGGCAGCATGGCTGCCCGCCCACCTGCCCGACGGGGACGAGGCGCGCATCGCGCACGGTGACTACCGGCTGGGCAATGTGCTGCTGCACCCCACCGAGCCGCGCATCGTCGCGGTACTGGACTGGGAGTTGGCGACCATCGGGCACCCGCTGGCCGACCTGGGTTATGCCACGATGACCTACCACCTGTCCGGTGACGCCGACCCATTGATGGGAGTGGCCGGTGAGGATCTGGCCGGCACCGGGATCCCCGGGGAGTCGGAATTCGTGGCCGAATACTGCCGGGAGGCCGGCCGGGACATGCCGGATGATCTGCCCATCTTTGTCGTGTTCTCGATGTTCCGGCTGGCGTCGATCGTGGCCGGGGTGTGGCGGCGCGGGCTGGACGGCAACGCCTCCGACGCACGGGCCGGCACCGATCTGTTCCGGGACCGCTACCGCGGCCTGGCCGAACGAGCGTGGGCGCTGGCCGGCGGGCTGTGACAATCGTCCATGTGATAGTAAAGTTCTGGCCTGATGAGAATCGGATTCTCCAGAAAGGATAGGCTCCTCTCATGGATGTTCGGCTGACCAGTGAGCAGCAACAATTGCGGGACGCGGCCGCAAAACTGGCCGATGATCTCGGTCCGGGAGCTGTCGGCGAATTGGACGACGGCGACCGTGTCGCCCGGCTGGAGAAGACGGTGGCGGCCACCGGCTGGCGCTCGCTGCGCTCCGACGGCGCCTCCGGTGTGGAGGTGGCGCTGGTCGCCGAGGAGTTCGGCCGCGGACTGGTCGATGTGCCGTTTCTCGGGCCGGTACTGGCCGACGACCTGGGGCAGGCCGGGGCCACGATCGTCGTCGGCGGGATCGCGCGCGATGCCCGAGGACTGACCGAGGGCGTGGTGCTCGACGGCGCTGCCGTCGGCACGGTCCCGCTCGGCGAGGCCGCCCCGGGCGTGGATCTGACCCGCTGGCAGGCGGCGGTGGCCGGTGACGTCGCCGCGGCCGGCGCACTTGACGACGAGAAGGTGCAGCGCGCGCAGGCGCTGGCGCAGGTGGTGACCGCGGCCGACATCCTGGGCGCGGCGCGCGGGGCGTTCGACCTGGCCTGCGACTACGCCAAGATGCGCGAGCAGTACGGCAAGGCCATCGGTTCCTACCAGGCCGTGGCACACCTGCTCGCCGAGAGCCTGGTGCTCATCGAGGGCTCGGTGAGCATCCTGCGGTACGCCGCGTGGGCGGTCGACGAGGAGGAGCCCGGCGTCGCGCTGGAAGCCGCCCGCGTCGCCAAGGTGTACTGCGCAAAATCCGCGCACACCATCTGTGAGACGTCGATCCAGGTGCACGGCGGTATCGGCAACACCTGGGAGTGCGCGGCCCATGTCTACCTGCGGCGGGTATTGGTGTCCACCGGGCTGTGGCCGGTGTCGTTGAAGGAGATCTCCGTTGGACTTTCGTGACTCCGAACAGGAACTGGCCTTCCGGGAACGGTTGCGTGCCTGGCTGACCGAGCAGGCACCCAACTTCCCGAAATCCACCGAGGAGTATTGGGCCCGACAGGGGGAGTGGCACCAATCCCTACACGCGGCAGGGTTTTTCGGTGCCACCTGGCCCAAGGAATTCGGCGGACTTGAACTGCCGCCGGTGTATGACGTCATCGTCGACGAGGAACTGGCCCGGGTCGGTGCCCCGCCGCGGCCCAGCCTGGGCTATCTGGTGACCGGACTGGGACGCCACGCCAGCAAGGAGGTGCAGCAGCGCTTCCTGCCCGGCATGATCGACGGCACCGAACGGTGGTGCCAGGGCTTCTCCGAACCCGGCGCCGGCTCCGATCTGGCCTCACTGACCACCACCGCCACCCTCGACGGCGACGAGTACGTGATCAACGGGCACAAGATCTGGACCAGCTACTCCGATGTCGCCGACTGGTGTCTGCTACTGGCCCGCACCGACAAGGATGTGAAGCGGCACAAGGGTATTTCGGCGTTCCTGGTCAACATGCACCAACCGGGGATCGAGCAGCGCCCGCTGAAGATGATCAACGGTGTGAGCAACGAATTCGGCCAGGTGCTGTTCGACGGAGCGCGGGTGCCCGCCAGTCAGATGGTCGGAAACCCGGGCGACGGCTGGGCGCTGGCGATGACGGTGGTCGGTCACGAACGCGAACCGTCCACGCTGGGATACGCGGCCCGCTACGAGAAGACCGTCAACCAGCTGGCCCGCAAGAGCGCTGCGGCCACCAGCGACGAACTCGCCTGGGCCACCGTGCAGGTACAGGTGTTGCGCCAGCATGTGCGGCGCCGGTTATCCGAGCAACTCGACGGCATCTCGCACGGGCCGGAGGGCTCCATCGACAAGCTGCTGATGACCTGGGTCGAACAGTCGGTGGGCCACGCCGTGCTCGCCCAGACCGGAACCACCGACGCCGACCTGTTCAACACCTACCTCTACAGCCGCTCGCAGAGTGTCATGGGCGGCACCTCGCAGATCCAGAAGAACATCATCGCGGGCCGAATCCTCAGAATGGCGGTTTGACATGTACGACATGCCCAAGGAGATCCAGGTCGAGGCCGACGGCCCGCTGCGCATCATCACGCTGAACCGGCCCGAGGAACTCAACGCCGTCAACGACGATCTGCATGTGGGCCTGGCCCGGCTGTGGAGCAGGCTGAGCCTGGACCGGACGGCACGCGCCGCGGTGATCACCGGTGCAGGCAAGGCGTTTTCGGCCGGCGGTGACTTCAACTACATCAAGCAGATCAGCGAGGACGCCGACCTGCGGGCCAAGACGATCGCCGATGGCCGCGAGATCGTGATCGGCATGGCACGCTGCCGGATTCCGGTGATCGCCGCCGTCAACGGACCCGCGGTCGGCCTGGGCTGCAGCGTGGTGGCGCTGAGCGACATCGTCTACATGGCGGAGAAGGCGTTCCTGGCCGACCCGCACGTGCAGGTCGGTCTGGTGGCCGCGGACGGCGGACCGCTGATCTGGCCCATGCAGATGAGCATCCTGCAGGCCAAGGAGTACGCACTGACCGGGGCGCGCATCCCGGCGGCGAAGGCCGTGGAGTTGGGTCTGGCCAACCATGTGGTCGCCGATCCACTGGCCGAGGCGATCGCGGCGGCGAAGAAGATCCTCGATCTGCCGCAGAAGGCCGTCGAGTCGACCAAGCGCATCCTCAACATTCAGCTCGAGCGCCAGGTGATGATGACCCTCGATTACGCCACCACCGCAGAGGAACTCACCTTCGGCACCGACGAGCTGAAGGCGAACGTGGCGCGGTTGCTGCAGAGCAGCAAGTAGACCCATTCGACGAGGGGACGCTACTCCGCATATTCGGCGGGCTGGTGCTGGACTTCTCGGCGGGCGCCGGGTGACGAACCGGTCGAATCGTCGGTCCCGCGCCACATTCGAGTAGCCGACTACTCAATCCCGGCGTGTACTCACAACGCACGCTGAAGCTCCGGATCGATGATCAGGAGCACGCCATGACACTGACGCCCCGCCCACATGGATGGGTGTCTGCGGGCCTGCCGATACTGGGTGGACTGGCCGTGGCAGTCGCGGCATTGGCGACCGCATGCACCGACGACGAGGTCGGCAGCCAAATAACCACGATCACGGTGTCGACGCTGACTGTCTCGACATCGTTCACGACGTCGGCCGACGCCACCGCGAGCGGTACGGCCGACGTCGACTACGTGACACCGTCGACCACGTCTGGTGCGGTCCCGACCACCACCACCGCCTTCGTGGCTCCGTCGTCGGTCCCGCCCACGCTGGACACCACCTACGTCGAGCCGTCCACCACGTCGGCGCCGATCCCCACGACGACATCGTTCATCGGCACCCCGACCACCACCACCCCGACCACGACCACGGTGAGCCCCGAACCGGACATCGGCACCGTGCCCACACCTCCTGCCGATGGCTGACAACGCGGATCCGCTTGCGCCGTCGGTACACAAGTGGATCGGCGTCATCGGCCTCGTGATCGCACCCACCACCCTGGTGACGGGCCTGTGCTACTACTTCGGCTACACCGCCACCCGAAAGATGTTCGGCTATCTGGGTATCGACACCGACGCAGTGGGTTTCACCACCAACGATTACGTGGCGAGAAGCACGGGAGTGCTCTTCGTTGCCGCCCTGGTGACGCTGCTGGCCGGCACCGCCGTGCTCGGGTTGTGCGTATACCTCGCGCGTATCGCCGAATCCGGGCAGCGCGCCTCGGCGCTGCGAACCGTGGCGCGGATTCTCGTGGTGGTGGCGGCCGGCACGCTGCTGCGAGGCGTGATCGGTGTACTCCGTCCGGCGTGGGCCCCGGATGGGCAGGTCTGGCTGACGCCGGTGACCCTCGCAGTCGGAGCGTGCCTGGTGATGATGTCCGGCTGGGTGTGGCGACTCGCGAAGCCGAAGCACGAGCGCGCCGCTGTCACGCTCGCGGACCGCGCGCTTGTCGCACTGTCGGTTGCGGTCCTGGTGCTCGCCTTGTTCTGGTCCACCAACCTCTTCGCCACCAAAGCCGGAGAGGTCGATGGGATCAACGCTGCGGGAAATCTCTGGTCCAGGGAGTCGACCGTCATCCTCGATACGTCCGACCGGCTGTTCCTGCCGAAGGAACTGGTGGTGGCGCACAAGCTCACGGATGCCGCCTCCCCGCAGGGAGAGACGTTCCGCTACGAGTGCCTGCGCCCGTTCGCGGTCCGCGGTGACTCCTGGGTGCTGATACCGGCCAACTGGCGGCCGCAGTTCGGCTACGCCATCATCGTCGACGCCGACGCCACACACCGAATCACGCTGCGCACCATCAAGGATGCACCCGAGCGGGTCGGCAACGGTGACAACGTCCGTCGGTACTGGCCCTGCCCGGAAGTCGTGCCGACGGCCTCAGGTGTCGCGGTGCAAGCCATGTTGCCCAGCGTTACCGAGACCGGGGAACGGCTCGGGGCGGCGTGGGATGCAGGCGAAGACTACAAGCAGGGGCCGGCGGCCCGCAGTCCCGATTCGTCCCGCTGCGCGGGGGCGGTCGATACGGCGGCCGTGCCGATCCCCGAATCCGAGGGATTCGAGAACCGCTTCGGCCGTCGGCTTGTCGCCCCGGACCAGAAGTCCACCGTCGACGAAAGCGTGCTCGAGTTCCGGTCGCCGAGTGCGGCATGGGACTACCTCGTCGCGACCCGAACGGCGTGGTCGGGATGTGTCGGTTCGGACCTGGTGCTCGGCGTGGGGGACGTCGCGCAGCGCTACCGGATCGATGAGGTCGTCGAGACCGACGGGGCGATCGTCGGCGCGAGCAGCTCGCCGCAGTCCGGACCTCCGTGCTGGCATGGCGTCGCCGCCAAGTCGAATGTCGTCGTCGATGTCCGGGCGTGTGGGACCGATTCGGCGGTGTGGGCGACCACGCTGGTCAACCACCTGCGCGATCGGTTTCCCCGCGCATAGCCGCTCGTCCCCGGATCGCGCCTAGACAGCCTTCAGATAGCGGCGGGTGATAACCCGCTGCGCCAGCCGGGTGACCGGCCCGCCGAGCTTGCTCCACCAGGTGGCATGGCGGGCGAACGCCGTCACCTCCGCGTGCACCGTGCCGTCGGTCGGGTCGTAGCGCACCGCGAACAGCTCCTCACCGGTCTCCGGATGCCCGGGCAGGGTGCCGTAGGCGAACCCGCGCCGATCGGTCTCGTCCAGCACGTAGACCACCCGGCAGGGCGCCCGCAGCGGCCAGAACCCGACGGTCACCTCGGCGCCGACGGTGGCGACGTCCGCGTCGGCGGTGACCAGCACGCCGGCGCCCCGCTGCATTCCCCAGTGCAGGAC